>NZ_GL732468.1:179666-272311 GCF_000187645.1 Streptococcus sp. C300 | reverse complement strand
GCTTAACGGGCGTGGGGGTTCAAGTCCCTTAACCCGCATAATAGAAATCAGCCGGCTTAGCTCAGTTGGTAGAGCATCTGATTTGTAATCAGAGGGTCGCGTGTTCAAGTCATGTAGCCGGCATTTTTTTATATAGAATAAGAGGTCGATGCGAACGTAGTTCAGTGGTAGAACACCACCTTGCCAAGGTGGGGGTCGCGGGTTCGAATCCCGTCGTTCGCTTAGAGAGGCCGGGGTGGCGGAACTGGCAGACGCACAGGACTTAAAATCCTGCGATTGGTAACGATCGTACCGGTTCGATTCCGGTCCTCGGCATATAATGATGAGCACCCTTAGCTCAACTGGATAGAGTACCTGACTACGAATCAGGCGGTTAGAGGTTCGACTCCTCTAGGGTGCATTTTTTTATTTAACGCGGGAAGTAGCTCAGCTTGGTAGAGTACTTGGTTTGGGACCAAGGTGTCGCAGGTTCGAATCCTGTCTTCCCGATTTATGGCGGTGTAGCTCAGCTGGCTAGAGCGTCCGGTTCATACCCGGGAGGTCGGGGGTTCGATCCCCTTCGCCGCTATATTGATCTTGTTGGACCTTTAGCTCAGCTGGTTAGAGCTCTCGGCTCATAACCGAGTGGTCGTAGGTTCAAGTCCTACAAGGTCCATTGTAAATAATGGAGGATTACCCAAGTCCGGCTGAAGGGAACGGTCTTGAAAACCGTCAGGCGTGTAAAAGCGTGCGTGGGTTCGAATCCCACATCCTCCTTTTTATATTAACGCGGGATGGAGCAGCTCGGTAGCTCGTCGGGCTCATAACCCGAAGGTCGTAGGTTCAAATCCTGCTCCCGCAATTTGGCTCGGTAGCTCAGTTGGTAGAGCAATGGATTGAAGCTCCATGTGTCGGCGGTTCGATTCCGTCTCGCGCCATATTTTGTTTTATTAAGCGGGTGTAGTTTAGTGGTAAAACTACAGCCTTCCAAGCTGTTGTCGCGAGTTCGATTCTCGTCACCCGCTTTGAACGAAAGTTCATACCAAGTTTTTGAACTTGGGCGCGTAGCTCAGGTGGTTAGAGCGCACGCCTGATAAGCGTGAGGTCGGTGGTTCGAGTCCACTCGTGCCCATTAATAGGAGAATTACTCAAGAGGCTGAAGAGGACGGTTTGCTAAATCGTTAGGTCGGGTAACCGGCGCGGGGGTTCGAATCCCCCATTCTCCGTACGTTAAGAGAGCTGTTAGGCTCTTTTTTTGTATGTAAATTCCCCTTCTAAATCGTTAAAAGGGGGATTTGTTTATTACCAACTTGTTAGTGATATTTCTCCGCTATTTAGCCAGATAGTATGTTTATCTTCAAATTCGACTTGAAGTTGGCCGGATTCTGAGATTTCTTTTGCAAGACCTTTCTCAAATTTTCCGTCTAGCTGGAAAGTAACTTCTTTTCCAAGAACGATTGATCTTTCTTTATAGATATAAAGTAGCTCATCTGAATCCGTATTGTAGAAACAATTCCATATTTCGCTGATGAGCTCATTACGACTAATTGGTGCAGGTGGCATAAATAGGCTACCTGCTTTTTCTTTTAGTTCTTTTGGAAAGTCTTCTATAGAAAAATTTATACCAAGTCCGATAATGACATCTGTAACCAAGCCTGTCTCAACTGATGTCATTGCTTCGGTGAGGATACCTGCTATCTTTTTATTTTTTAAGTAGATGTCATTTACCCATTTGATATCGACTTCTATCATAGTTAGATTTTTAATGGCTTTGCAGACTGCAGCTGCTACAAGAAGAGTATAGGATGGAAGTTTTTCATAGGGAAGGTTTGGTTGAATATGCAGAGACATATAGATCCCGCCCTGAGATGGGGAATAGTAGGGGCGCTGAAAGCGGCCACGACCTGCTGTTTGACAGGTTGAAAGATAGAGTGTGTTTCCTTGGTTTCCAGCCTCAATCCCTTCTTTTGCATCTGTTTGTGTTGATTTTGTCTCAGGTTTGTAGCGAATGGTTAAGTTGGTGTTCTCTTGAATCAAATCAGGCAATATCAGATCGCCTTGAATAAGCTTGTATCCTCTATTTTTGATACTGTCAATTTCTAGGCCTTCTTGTTGAAGACGTTGGATCGCTTTCCATATAGATGTACGGCTTAAATTCAGTTCTTCTCCGATTTTTTCTCCGCTAACATAATCGTTTTCTCTAGCTAATATTTGGTAGACTAGTTGGTGTGATTTCATTGATTTTCCTTTTTAACTGTCGTTCAATAGTAGTTATTTTCAACTTTATTATATTCTACCATAGCTTTTCCTTTTTTAGAAGTTTCCTTCTTTTTCTCTAGCAACTACTGGACTGGAATGTCTTTGAATATAACAGAGTATACTTTGATACTTCCGTAAAAGTTTTTTCTTTTTGATAACGTGTTCATTGTTCCCAAATGACGGAAAAAATGGTAGAATATAAAGATAGTTTAGCATTTATCTTCTGGAGAAATCCAGAACAGAAAGGATCCGTTTTGAAATCAATTGGATTACTGGATAAGATAAGAGGGCTTTCGAAAAAAGATTTCTTTTTATATCTGATGATCATAAGTATCTTTTTACCTTTTTATTTGTTCTTAGCGCTCTTTGCTTTATATTTGATAGGTTTACTTGTTACTGGGGAGATGAAGGGAATTATCAAAGGATTAGCCAAACATCCTGTACTTCTCTTTTTTATTGCCTACAGTAGTATCATTTCCATCGTCGCCAAGAACTGGCTTGGTCTAGCAGCATCTTTCCTGATGTTTCTCTTCCTCATTTTCTTTAGTTTTTACCAGAAACGTCTGACACATGCTTTCTTTCGACTGATACTGCAGACAATCTTGTTTGGTAGTGTGCTCTCTGCGGCTTTCGCTACCTTGGAGCATTTCCAAATTGTAAAGAAATTTAACTATGCCTTTCTTTCGCCCAATATGCAAGTATGGCACCAGAACCGTGCAGAGGTCACCTTCTTTAATCCTAACTACTATGGGATCATTTGTTGCTTCTGTATCATGATTGCCTTTTACCTCTTTACAACGACGAAGTTAAGATGGTTGAAAGTCTTTTGTGTGCTAGCAGGTTTTGCGAATCTATTTGGTTTGAATTTTACGCAAAATAGAACAGCCTTTCCTGCCATCATTGCTGGTGCCATCATTTATCTCTTTACAACTATTAAAAACTGGCGCGCCTTCTGGCTCAGTATTGGTGTTTTCGGGATTGGCCTTTGTTTCCTCTTCTCAAGCGATTTGGGTGTCCGTATGGGAACGCTAGATTCTTCAATGGAGGAGCGTGTTTCAATCTGGAATGCGGGTATGACTTTGTTCAAGCAAAATCCGATTTGGGGTGAGGGTCCACTGACCTATATGAATTCTTTCCCGAGAATCCATGCACCTTACCACGAACACGCGCATAGTCTTTACATTGATACTATTTTGAGTTATGGTTTGATTGGAACCATTCTCTTATCCATTTCTTCGGTTATCCCGGTTCACATGATGATGGATATGAGTCAGGAGTCTGGTAAACGACCACTTATCGGTCTTTATCTCTCCTTCCTTACAGTAGTCGCTGTACATGGAATTTTTGACTTGGCTCTCTTCTGGGTACAGTCAGGATTCATCTTCTTGCTAGTTATGTGCAGTCTACCACTGGAACATCGAACCTTGGTGTCCGAAATGGCAGATTAAGTTAATAAATAGTGAAGATCTTCTACTCTAGGTAGGAGATTTTTTTTGTTGGTGAAAATTATTTCTAAATCGAAATAGTTGACAGATGGAATGATAAGTATTACAATGGAATATAATTCGATATAGAAATAAAATGGAGGGATCATGAAGGATAGTCATTTAGTAGCCCATCATATTCGTTTGTTAAATGGGAGGATTTTTCAAAAGTTATTGAGTCAGGATCCTGAGGCTCTTTATCGGAGTGAACAGGGCAAGATTCTCACGGTGTTATGGAATAGTGAAACTGGCTGTGCAACCGCGACAGATATTGCGCTGGCGACTGGTCTCGCCAACAATACGCTAACAACCATGATAAAGAATCTTGAGGAGCAAAACCTGGTCATCATTAGCCCATGTGGAATAGATAAGAGAAAGAAATATGTCAAGTTGACAGAGCAAGGTTGGTCCCAGAGAGAAGTTGGCCATCGTGTCAGTCAAAAGTTGGATGCTATTTTTTATAAAGGTTTCTCTGAGGAAGAAATTCGGAAGTTTGAAAGTTATCAGGAACGTATTTTAGAAAATTTGAAAGAGCAAGCAAATGAGGAATAAATCGTGTCAAAACAAGTGAAAAATGCTCACAACCTATACATTCACGCCATTCAAGATGGAGGTGTTACTGAGGCTCAGGCACAGTCTGTAGGAGATACCTACATTCAACACTCGACAGGAGTGCCAGATGGGAAAGAAGGGTTTGCGACCTTCTTTGCAAATTTCTTTGAGCGCCATCCCGAGCGTGAGATGAAAATTGTTCGCACTATTGAAGACGGCAATCTAGTCTTCGTCCATGTTCATCAATATCTCAATGGCGGGGAAGCTCAATGGGTGACGACAGATACTTTCCGTGCGGATGAGAATGGTCGTATCGTGGAGCATTGGGATGTTATTGACTACTATCGAACACCTGAAAACGGCCAATTAGACCAGATTTTTGGAGATTTTAAGATCAAGGATTTGGATAAGACAGCAGAAAATAAAAAAACTGTTCGCCGTTTCTTGACAGAAATTTTCCAAAACAAGGAACTTGATCTGTGGGAAGATTTTGTGGCAGACGATTTGATTCAGCATAATCATGAGATTGGACAAGGAAGTCAGGCCTATAAAAACTATGTGGCTGAACATAGTGTCACTTTTGACTTTGTTTTCCAGCTTTTGGGACAAGGAAATTATGTGGTCAGCTATGGACAGACTCAGATAGATGGGGTGCCTTATGCTCAGTATGACATCTTCCGTTTGGAGAATGGCTTGATTGTGGAGCATTGGGACAATAAGGAAGTTATGCCTAAGGTAGAGGACTTGACTAATCGAGGAAAATTTTAAATTGAGGACAAATAATGATCGAATATAAAAATGTAGCGCTACGTTACACAGAAAAAGATGTTTTGAGAGATGTTAATTTACGGATTGAGAATGGGGAGTTTATGGTTTTAGTTGGGCCTTCTGGGTCCGGTAAGACGACCATGATCAAGATGATTAACCGTCTCTTGGAACCGACTGATGGAAATATTTATATGGATAACAAGCGCATCAAAGACTATGATGAGCGTGAGCTTCGTCTTTCTACTGGTTATGTTTTACAGGCTATCGCTCTTTTTCCTAATCTAACGGTTGCGGAAAATATTGCTCTCATTCCGGAGATGAAGGGCTGGACTAAGGAAGAAATAGCGAAGAAAACAGAAGAGCTTTTGGCTAAGGTTGGTTTACCAGTGGCTGAGTATGGGCATCGACTTCCAAGTGAATTATCTGGTGGAGAACAGCAACGGGTGGGCATTGTCCGTGCTATGATTGGTCAGCCTAAGATTCTCCTCATGGATGAACCTTTTTCAGCCTTGGATGCTATTTCGAGAAAACAGTTGCAGGTTCTGACGAAAGAATTGCATAAAGAGTTTGGGATGACAACGATTTTTGTGACCCATGATACGGATGAAGCTTTGAAATTGGCGGACCGTATTGCTGTCTTGCAGGATGGAGAGATTCGTCAGGTGGCGAATCCTGAGACCATTTTAAAAGCGCCTGCAACAGACTTTGTAGCAGACTTGTTTGGAGGTAGTGTTCATGACTAATTTGATATCAACTTTTCAGGATCGTTTTGGTGATTGGGTAACAGCTCTATCTCAACATTTGCAGTTGTCGCTTTTGACCTTGTTGCTGGCTATTTTTATTGCAGTCCCTTTAGCGGTATTTCTTCGTTATCATGAAAAGATGGCGGACTGGGTCTTGCAGATTGCAGGGATTTTCCAGACTATCCCGTCACTGGCCTTGTTGGGGCTCTTTATTCCCTTGATGGGAATTGGAACCTTGCCTGCTTTGACTGCTCTGGTGATTTATGCGATTTTCCCGATTTTGCAAAATACCATCACTGGGCTAAAGGGGATTGATCCAAGTCTACAAGAGGCTGGGATTGCCTTTGGGATGACCAGGTGGGAGCGACTCAAGAAGTTTGAAATTCCACTTGCCATGCCTGTCATTATGTCTGGGATTCGGACGGCAGCGGTCTTGATTATTGGTACGGCGACCTTGGCAGCCTTGATTGGTGCAGGGGGACTGGGTTCCTTTATCCTTTTGGGAATTGACCGCAATAATACTAGTCTGATTTTGATTGGGGCCCTTTCTTCTGCAGTGCTGGCCATTGCCTTTAACTTCCTACTAAAAGTGATGGAAAAAGCAAAATTGCGGACGATTTTCTCTGGTTTTGCCTTGGTGACCATATTACTCGGTCTGTCTTATAGTCCAGCCCTCTTGGCTCAAAAAGAGAAAGAAAACTTGGTGATTGCTGGGAAATTGGGTCCAGAACCAGAAATTTTGGCTAATATGTATAAATTGTTGATTGAAGAAAATACCAGTATGACTGCGACTGTTAAGCCGAATTTTGGGAAAACAAGCTTCCTCTATGAAGCTCTGAAAAAAGGGGATATTGATATCTATCCTGAATTTACCGGTACGGTGACTGAAAGTTTGCTTCAGCCATCACCCAAGGTGAGTCATGAGCCGGATCAGGTTTATCAGGTGGCGCGTGATGGCATTGCCAAACAAGATCATCTTGCCTATCTCAAACCCATGTCTTATCAAAATACCTACGCTGTAGCTGTTCCGAAAAAGATTGCTCAAGAATATGGCTTGAAGACCATTTCGGATTTGAAAAAAGTAGAAGGGCAGTTGAAGGCCGGTTTTACTCTCGAGTTTAATGATCGTGAGGATGGAAATAAGGGCTTGCAATCAATGTATGGTCTCAATCTCAACGTAGCGACCATGGAGCCGGCTCTTCGCTATCAGGCAATTCAGTCAGGCGATATTCAAATCACAGATGCCTATTCGACGGATGCAGAGTTGGCACGTTATGACTTACAGGTCTTGGAGGATGACAAGCAACTCTTCCCACCTTATCAAGGAGCGCCACTCATGAAAGAAGCTCTTCTCAAGAAACATCCTGAATTGGAGACAGTTCTCAATAAATTGGCTGGTAAAATCACGGAAAGCCAGATGAGCCAGCTCAACTACCAAGTCGGTGTTGAAGGCAAGTCAGCAGAACAAGTAGCCAAGGAGTTTTTACAAGAACAAGGTTTGTTGAAGAAATAGCTTGAAAATGCTAAACTCAACTTTGCTAAACGACCATATAGAAAATGCTCAGACAATCTTGTCTGGGCATTTTTAGTGCCAGAAATAAAGATTTTCATTTTTAAATGGAAAATAAGAGGAAATTTTCAGGATTTTCTAGATTTTTACTGTAAATACACTTGACTATTCACAAAATAGGTGTATAATGTGTTGTGAACTACTTAACAAATAAAGATTTCCAGCTCATGTCGACTAAGGATGGAAATCTTGTGTATAGACAGTTCAGTAGATATATAATAGAGCGTTGCGTCCGAAAGTCTATCCAGACACGGCTCTTTAAAAACAAAAGGAGAAGATTATGAAAACAGAACCGATTCATCGTACTAGTATGTGGAAATTTAAGTTAAGTGCTGCCACCATGACTTTGATTCCCGCTGCCGTGGGGATTAACTATGTTGCCAAAGCATTGGCGGAGGGGTTAAAGTTGCCCGTTTGGCTGGGGTCTTTGGGAACCTTTCTTACCAGCATGTTGGCTGGGCCGGTTGCCGGTGCCATTAGTGGTTTCATCAACAACGTGATCTATGGGCTGACCTTATCGCCAATTTCAACCGTGTATGCGATTACCAGCATCGGAATTGGGATTGCTGTAGGAGTTTTGCACGCCAATGGGTGGTTCTCGTCAGCGCGACGAGTATTTGTTTCTGCTATTATTATTGCCATCGTTTCAGCTGTCATTTCAACGCCACTCAACGTCATCTTTTGGGGTGGTCAGACCGGTATCGCTTGGGGTGACTCATTGTTTGCGGTAATGGTCGCCAATCATGCACCAGTGTGGCTGGCCTCATTTATAGATGAGTTTGTCTTGGATATTTTGGATAAAGTCTGCGTGGCCTACCTGGCATTCTTCATCTATCGTCAGCTGCCGAAGCGGATGGTGCACTTCTTTAGCGATGATAAATGATGACTGATAAAACATTGATTTCTGGAGCGCCACGGGTCAAGCTCAAGTGGTACCAGGTGATCGATCCGATTACTAAGCTCTTGTTCATCTTGGACATGACGTTGTTGAGCTTTGCCAGTATGAATTTATTGCTTCAGGCCGGATTAATTCTTGTCGCAACACTGCTATTGTTATTTTCCAAATTGAATTCTACCACCTTTAAGGCGCTGGGATTCAGCCTGTTTCTGATTTGCACCATGCTGATCATCCAAGGGTTATTTTACAGTCGGAATCAAACTGTGCTGTTTTCTGTGCTTGGGGTGTCGTTCTACAAAGAAGGCCTGATTTACGCCACCACTCTGGGTTGTCGAGTATTGGTGATTATTTTGACCAGTGGCTTTTTTATGGTGACCACGAGTATTTCAGAAAACGCGGCCTATTTGGAACTGTCCGGATTGTCTTATAAAACCGTCTACGTTCTGATGTCGGTGTGTTATATTTTGCCGGAAATGATGCGCAATATGCGGAAAATCCAGCAGGCACAAAAAGTTCGCGGAACCAATCCGCAAAAAACGTTGATTCAGAAATTAAAGTCAGTCCTGCCGGTTCTAATTCCATTGGTGATTAAGACCTTGGATCAATCGATGACGCGGTCGATTTCTCTCCAACTGAGAAGTTTTGATAATCTCAACCGGACTGTCAGAACCTCCCAGCGCGTGTATCGCCTGTCGCGGACGCTGCACATTGGTCTGACTGGATTGGCAATTTTATTGATTGGGTGGAAGATATGGACGAAGATAAACGGATTGTAATTGAAAATTTGACCACCCGTTATCCGGGTACTGAGCAACCACAACTGCGTCAGATTAACGCGGAGGTTCATACCGGCCAGGTGGTTGGGATTATCGGGAATAGCCACTCCGGCAAATCGACTTTGTGCCGTGTGCTGGCAGGGGTCATTCCCAAAATTGTGTCTGCTGAGATTGAGGGCGATTGGCACATGTTTGGCCAGCGAGTGTCTGACAATTGGCCCGTTTATAATGCCATGAATGGAGTTGTACTGCAAAATCCAGCTGGCCAACTAAGCGGGTTGGCAGACACGGTTGCCGATGAAATCGCCTTTGACTTGATTAATCAGGGAATGGCTGAAGGACTGATTCAAAAACGGGTTGAAGAAGTTGCCACGCAAATGGGGCTGATTGAACAGCTGAATTTGCGTCCCGAGAGCCTTTCCGGTGGTCAGATCCAGCGGTTGGCAATTGCCACGGCGATTGTGGCTAATCCGGCTGTTTTGATTATGGATGATCCGACCAGTGAGATGGATCCCCTTGGCCGCCGGCAATTTTTCCAATGGCTGGCCCAAGTCAAAGAGACGACTGTCTTCATTGTCACCAGTGAAATTGACGATTTGTGCGAAGTCGCTGACGTTGTGTGGGTGCTGCACGAGGGTCAAATGGTAGCCCAGGGCAGGCCGAGTGAGGTGTTTAATCATTTGGCAGCTGACTGGCAGATTCCAGCCCCGACAATCCAGCAACTTGCTCAAAAAATGGATTGGCACTTGGCTGATGGCCGGTATCCGGTGAATTACGCTGATCTGAAGGAGGTTCGTTATGTCCACAATTGAACTGAGCCACCTGACGTTCACTTATCCGGAACGGTCCTTTAGCTTGGATGTTGAAGACAAACACTTCGCCGATCCGATGGTGGCGATTGTCGGCCAAAATGGTGCCGGCAAATCAACGCTCTTCAAATTGTTGACGGGTTTGCTGACACCACAAACCGGTGTGATTAAGATCGATGGAGAAAATTTTAATGATCTTAAACCAGTCGAAAAGTTACTGAAGGTTGGGATTACTTTTCAGAATCCTGACGATCAGCTTTTCAACCCGACCGTTCAACGAGAGGTGGAGTGGAGTGTCGCGCAGGTCATGGATGACCACGACACGATTACGAGGCGGGCTTTAGCGGCTCTAAAAAGAGTTGGCTTGGATGATAAAACAGCTGAAAGTCCATATGACCTGTCATTGTCGGAACGCAAGCTGTTGAGCGTTGCCACAGTTTTGGCAGTGGATCCGGCGATTTATTTATTTGATGAGCCGATGATGTCGCTTGATTGGGAAAGCCGGCGCAAGTTGACCGCAATTTTCCATCAGTTGGCTGATTCGGGCCACCAAGTTGTGACCATCACCCATGACATGGATTGGGTCGCCGCCGAGTTTGAGTCGGTGTATGTTATGGAACACGGGAAGTTTGGCTTCGCCGGCAGTCCACGGGAATTGTTCAGCAATCACGAACTTGTCCAGCGAGTTGGATTACTACCACCGCGGATTATGGACATAGCGGAGTCACTGGGTGATTCACAGACATATTTATCGGTTAATGATTATTGCCAGAAAAATCGAGATGTATAGAAAAAGTCACCTCTGCGGGTTTTCCAGGTTGAAGGATTAACTTCAGCTTCTGGCAAGAACTCACATGGGTGACTTTTGTGTTTAATAACGTTTCATGATCATCGGGTGCTTCCTCAGATCACTCGGTTTGATTTTACTTTGTTTCATGGTCATAATCATATACCATTTCTTTTGGATTTTTTGTTTGACTAATACAAAATAGGTCTTCATAGGTCTTCGCATTTTTAGCGCCCATTAGGATCATCAGTATAATTTTCTGAATTAGGAGACTGTCCCATCACTATTCGAACTTCGTCTCCCAACTTACGCTGTTCCCATTCATCCGTGAATCCTTTAAATCGCAATTCTGGAACTTTCTTTTTAACTGAATCATCTATTTTCGCCATAGTCCCCACCATTTTATTGGTTTTTCTTGTTCTTCTATCCTTTTTTGATCTTTGATTTGTTCCTGTAAATTTTCCAACTTCTCTTTAAGAGCGTTCACTTCATCTTTATATTGATTGTCTAAGTGTTTGAATTCTGTTTCCTGTGAGGACATTTTGAGAGCTTTTATGTTATCATTTTCCGCCTTGTATTCTTCTAGCAACTTTTTATCTTGCAAGGCTAATCGTTGTTACTGGTCTAACAAATTAGTTAGTTTTTCTATTTGTTGGTCTTTGCTACTTGATTTGCTACTACTTTCTACTTTACCTAAAATTATTTTTTCTGCTTTAGAATTTATTAGATTAGACCCATTGGAACTTTTAAGCTGTAATTCTTTTGGTAACCTTTGGTAGTGATATTGAATATTTTGTTTTGTAACACTCAACTCATCCGCCAGCTCTTTGATCGTTTTTAAGTCTTCACTCATGGTTTAAGTCCTGCCTTTTAACCGTTGGTAGATATTGTTCAATGACTTTTTTGAGGTAGCGTGCGATATTATGCTTAGAATATTCTTCACGTCTGCTGGCAACATAAGACAAGTGGTCTTTAACACTATTTAGCCCTCTTAATTCTTTCAGTTCGTCATAGAGGGGGTAAACATGGACTTGCAATCCTGCCATGATTTTTGTATCTTGCATTTCAAACGGACTTAGCAACATATTTTCTAGCAATAGCGTGGTGTACTTGCTTCTCATTGCTTCAATAGCTAGCTTATCTTCGGTTTCTGCTTTGCGTGCTTTATCTTCTTGATAGGCGGTATCTTCTAACTTATAGCTGTTATCGTCCGCTCGACGTTTCTTTCGTAACCAGATATCCAATGTTAAACCGTCCGCATCAATCGCTCGATAGAGATAATGCCAACGCCCCTTAATTTTGATATAGGTTTCATCCATTTTCCACGAATAGAAGGACTGTTTATTTTTCTTTTTCCAGAGATGATAGAGGATTTTACTGTATTCTTGAACCCACCGATAAATCGTAGTGTGACAAACATTTATTCCACGGTCATAAAGCAATTCCTGAACTTCACGATAGCTCAGATTGTAACGTAGGTAATAACCAACAGCGACAATAATGACGTCTTGTTGGAATTGTTTGCCTTTAAAATGATTCATCTCTCAAGCCTTACTAACCTTTTTTCTGCTCTTTGAGAAGCTGAAGGTCGTGCTAGTAACTACCTATTTGGTTTGATTAATTCCATCATTTATCTGGTGCTTGCCCTTCAAAAAGGCTTCTATGGTGAGGTTTTAACAACTCTCTATTTTACAATTATGCAGCCAATTGGTCTCTTGGTTTGGATTTATCAAGCCCAGTTTAAGAAAGAACAACAAGAGTTTGTCGCACGTAAACTAGACGGCAAGGGTTGGACAAAGTATCTTTCTATTAGTGTTCTTTGGTGGTTGGCCTTTGGGTTTATTTATCAGTCTATCGGAGCTAATCGTCCCTATCGTGATTCTATCACTGATGCGACCAATGGTGTAGGGCAAATCCTCATGACAGCTGTTTACCGTGAACAGTGGATATTCTGGGCTGCTACTAATGTCTTTTCAATCTATCTCTGGTGGGGAGAAAGCCTGCAAATCCAAGGGAAATACCTAATTTATCTCATCAATAGTCTAGTTGGTGGTATCAGTGGAGCAAGGCAGCAAAAAGCGCTTAAAAAAGTAAAAAAAGGATCAGATGATCCTTTTTTTGTGTTAGAGCAAAATGAGTAATACCGTAATGACAATAGCACTCGTTATACGAATAATGTGGTGCGATATATGTTGATTTTCTTGCTGTCGCCCGTTCCAGTAGGCACCATAGCAGACGATAATCGAACCTACAATCCATAGAAGAATGGTTGCCAGTGGGACAAAGTAAAAGATAGCTAGAGCCAGAGAGGTGAGGCAACTGCCAACTAAAATGCACTTATTTCCTAGACTGTAGTTCTTTTGTTTCATAGCTGAAAAAGCAGCAGCAAGGTGAAGCAATGAGAAGGCGAGAGCTAGTACAATTGTTAGTATTCCTAGAATCATCGAAGTTAACATAGTTGGTTCCTTTCTGAGTTACAGGCTTAGTTATCAAGTGGAGTTGTAGAGGAGGTCATCTCTATTACATCAAGGTAAAATTTCACCACTTGGTTTTCGGTATAGGATTTTCCTTTTTTTAGCCACCAAGTCAGGGTCTCGATAAAGTTCGTCACAACAAAATGCTGGAGGTAGGAGGCCGGAATGTTTGGATAGGCCTCTTGCAAGTCATCCGCCACCATGGGATAAACGTGGTGTTCGAGCTCCTTGTGTAGTTGGCGTAGGAAGTAGTCGTTTTTGGAAAAAAGGAGGCTGGTGACATGGTCCTGGTTTTTCTGAAAATGTAAAAAGATATGTGCGAGGTAGTCCTCGGTAGTCAAGTGTCCTTCCCTTTCAAAGAGATGATGAAAGAGGTAGCGACAGAGCTCATCTAAAAGGAGTTCCTTACTCTCGTAGTGACAGTAAAAAGTGGAGCGCCCAACATCTGCTAGGTCAATGATATCCTGAACAGTAGTGGCATCATAGCCCTTGTCGTTCAAAAGTTGTAAAAAAGCTTGGTAGATGGATTTTTTCGTCTTGCTGACTCGACGGTCTCTTTTTGTCATATAGACACTAGTGACAAACTGTTCAGAACTGAACAGGACTGACAGTTTGCTTCTATCCTTTCTTTGGATTTTATTAGATAATACAAATGAAAGAAGTATGTATATACCCATTATACCAAAGGAGGGAGAGAAATGAGTTCTAAAACATCTATCTGGTTAGCTTTTTTCTTAAATTTAAGCTATGCGATTGTTGAGTTTATCGCAGGAGGAATCTTTGGTTCGAGTGCAGTTCTTGCTGATTCTGTTCATGACTTGGGAGATGCTATAGCCATTGGTATCTCAGCCCTTTTAGAAACAATCTCAAACCGTGAAGAAGATAGGCAGTACACCTTGGGTTACAAACGTTTCAGCCTTTTAGGGGCCATGCTAACGGCTGTGATTCTTATGATAGGGTCTGTCCTAGTGATCTTGGAAAATGTCACAAAGATCGTTCACCCGCAACCCGTTAATGAAAATGGTATCCTCTGGCTGGGAATCATTGCAGTAGTTATCAATGTACTAGCAAGTCTGGTAGTTCGTAAAGGAAAGACAAAGAATGAGTCAATTCTTAGCTTGCATTTTTTGGAAGATACTCTTGGTTGGTTGGCTGTCATTCTAATGGCGATTATCCTCCGATTTACAGATTGGTATATCCTTGATCCGCTCTTATCGCTTATTATTTCCATCTTTATTCTGTCGAAAGCCATTCCTCGCTTTTGGAGCGCACTGAAGATTTTCCTAGATGCTGTGCCAGAAGGGGTCGAGACAAGTGATTTGGAGAAGGATTTAGAGGCTCTACCCAATGTCAAAAGTATCAATCAACTTAGTATTTGGTCCATGGACGGTCTGGAGAATAATGCTATTGTTCACATTTGTATTAAGGACTGGGAACAGATGATGGAGACCAAAGAAGTGGTGCGTCAATGTTTAGAAGAAAGAGGCGTGCAGAATATCACTATTGAAGTGGACAGCAGTCAAAGCAATCACGCGCAACATAAGCGGAGGGTGAGAAAGTTAGAGCAGAAGCATGGGCATCATCATTAGAAAAACGATCTCGCTAGAGGTCGTTTTGTTATCCTATTCATTCCTCGTACTTTCTCTCAAAGTCAGTCTGGTTCCCAGCATAGTCAAGCTAGGGATTTTCCGACCGTGGAGAACTTCCTTGTTAAGAATATCCATACCTGCTCGGCCCATTTCCTCGGTATAGACGGTAATGCTAGAAAGAGGAGGATAGACCTGCTTGGTCAGGCTAGTGTCGTTAAAAGAAATGAGGCTGACGCGGTCTGGTAGGCTAATTCCAGATTCTTGAAAGGCACGAAGGGCACCGATGGCTAAACTATCGCTGGCAGCGAAAAAGGCTGGTGGGAGTTGTTCTCCTAGCTTGTGAATGGCCTCCTTCATCAAGTCATAGCCAGACTGGGCAGTAAAGCTCCCCTGAAAGACCAGTTCTTCATGGTATATACCATTTGCTTGGGTAATGTCTTTGAAATTTTCTAGCCGCTTATCCTGGATAATTTCTTCCTGGTCGGTTGTTTCCTCAAGACCTGTGAGAATCCCGATACGGTCTATCCCTTGGCTGAGGAAATGGTCTACAACTTGTTTTACAGCAGTGTAAAAGTCAGTGATAATACAGGTATGACCTAATGAGAGGGTATCGCTGTCTATAAAGACTAAAGGTTTTTGGTATTCTTCAAAGGCAGTAATCTGAGCTCGGCTGAACTTTCCGATGCAGAGAATGCCAATCACTTCCTCGCTTAATGTAAAAGGATGGTCATTAAAATAGCGCAAGATGTCATAGTCCAACTCTTGGGCTCTTTTTTCAATACCGAGACGAATCTGGTAGTAGTAGAGGTCGTCCAACTCCCCTTGTTCACTGACCCATTGGATAATGGCAATTTTTTGCTTGGGCTTGTGGGATTCGCCTGTCTTGAGATGCTTGGTGTAGCCCAGCTCTTCAGCAACGGTTAATATACGGTGTCTGGTTTCTTCTGTAACAGATAGACTCTGGTCGCGATTGAGGACACGAGATACGGTCGCGATAGAGACAGAGGCTAGCTGTGCAATGTCTTTTAAGGTAGCCATAAATCCTCCTCCTTTTAGATTAGTATATCATATTTTTCTGCTTTTTACTGATAATTTAGTAAAATTTTAGTAAAAAGGATTGACCTTGGCAAATCCCTTGGATACAATAGAAGAAAACGATTACACGTTAATACTCTTCGAAAATCAAATTCAAACCACGTCAACGTCGCCTTGCCGTACTCAAGTACAGCCTGCAGCTAGTTTCCTAGTTTGCTCTTTGATTTTCATTGAGTATAAGGTGACTTAACGGACAGTTAAAGGAGAATTCATATGACACAACATCTTACTGCTGAAGCCCTTCGCAAAGACTTTCTTGCCGTTTTTGGTCAAGAAGCAGACCAAACTTTCTTTTCACCAGGTCGTATCAATCTGATTGGTGAACACACGGACTACAACGGTGGGCACGTTTTTCCAGCTGCTATTTCTTTGGGGACATACGGTGCAGCGCGCAAGCGTGACGACCAAGTCTTGCGTTTCTACTCAGCCAACTTTGAGGACAAGGGCATTATAGAAGTTCCTCTAGCTGACCTCAAATTTGAAAAAGAGCATAGCTGGACCAACTATCCAAAAGGGGTTCTTCATTTCTTGCAAGAAGCTGGACATGTGATTGACAAAGGGTTTGATTTTTATGTTTATGGGAATATCCCAAATGGTTCAGGTTTGTCATCATCAGCATCTTTGGAACTTTTGACAGGGGTTGTGGCAGAGCATCTCTTTGGTTTAAAACTAGACCGTTTGGATTTGGTTAAAATCGGAAAACAAACGGAAAATAACTTTATCGGAGTCAACTCTGGTATCATGGACCAGTTTGCCATCGGTATGGGGGCAGACCAACGTGCTATTTACCTAGATACCAACACTCTAGAATACGACTTGGTGCCACTTGATTTGAAGGACAATGTTGTTGTTATCATGAACACCAATAAACGTCGTGAACTAGCAGACTCTAAGTACAATGAACGCCGTGCTGAGTGTGAAAAAGCTGTGGAAGAATTGCAAGCTGCTATGGATATTCAGACCTTGGGTGAATTGGATGAGTGGGCTTTTGACCAATACAGCTACCTGATTAAAGACGAAAATCGTTTGAAACGTGCTCGCCATGCTGTGCTTGAAAACCAACGTACTCTTAAAGCTCAAGCAGCACTTCAAGCAGGTGATTTGGAAACATTTGGTCGCTTGATGAATGCTTCTCACGTCTCTCTAGAACATGACTATGAAGTAACTGGTTTGGAATTGGACACACTTGTTCATACAGCTTGGGATCAAGAAGGTGTTCTGGGTGCTCGTATGACAGGGGCAGGTTTTGGTGGCTGTGCCATTGCCTTGGTGCAAAAAGATGCTGTTGAGGCCTTTAAGGAAGCTGTAGGCAAGCACTACGAGGAAGTAGTTGGATATGCTCCAAGCTTCTATATCGCTGAAGTTGCAGGTGGCAGTCGCGTTTTAGACTAGGAGAGAAGTAAATGGACGCTGTAATATTTGATTTAGATGGCTTATTAGCTGATACTGAGATCATTTCTCTAAAAGTTTATCAAGAATTGCTTAAAGATTTTGGAATTCCTTTCACAGAAGAAACATATTCTAGAGAATACAGTGGACATAGGGAAGAGGAGAATGTTCAACGATTTTTAGATACCTATGATTTACCTTGGAACTTTGACCAAACCTTGGAAAAAGTTTATGAACTGGAAGCTCGAATATTAGCCAAAGGTGTAAATTTAAAAAAAGGTGCTAAAAATTTGCTTGCTTTTTTGCAAAGAGAAGGTATTCCAATCGCTTTAGCAACTTCAAGTGTTGAATCTAGAGCTAGAATGATTTTGGATAGTAATGGTATACTGTCCTTATTTGACCATCTAGTTTTTGCAAAAGATGTAAAGCGAAGCAAACCTTACCCTGATATATTTTTAAAGGCCTGTAGTGATTTGAATGTTTTACTAGAGAATTGCTTAGTACTAGAGGATAGTGAAGCAGGGATTGAAGCAGCGTATAGAGCTGGGATACCAGTTATTTGTATTCCAGACTTGAAAATGCCAGCACAGTCTTTCTTAAATAAAACAGAACAAGTTTTTCAGGATTTAGATGCTGTCAGAGACTATTTAGAAAGTAAGAAGGAGAATCAATGAGTCAGGGAGTTCTAGATGCATTTATCACGGAAGTCATTGCTGAAAGTTCATTTGAGGAAATGGATCGAATCTACCTAACCAATCGTGTCTTGGCACGAGTAGGAGATGGTGTTTTGGAAGTTGAGACTGATCTGGATAAATTGATTGACCTCAAGGACCAGCTTGTCGAGGAGGCGGTTCGATTAGAGACGATAGAGGATAGTCAGACTGCGCGTGAAATCCTCGGTGCTGAACTGATGGACTTGGTAACCCCTTGTCCAAGTCAGGTTAATCGTAACTTTTGGACAACCTATGCCCAATCTCCTGAGCAGGCGATAGGGGATTTTTACCAGCTCAGCCAGAAAAACGACTATATCAAGCTCAAGGATATTGCTAAAAATATTGCTTATCGTGTACCATCTAACTACGGTGAACTGGAGATTACTATCAATCTGTCTAAACCTGAAAAGGATCCAAAGGAGATTGCGGCAGCCAAGTTGGTGCAAGCTAGCCATTATCCCCAGTGTCAGCTTTGTCTAGAGAATGAGGGCTATCATGGTCGGGTTAACTACCCAGCTCGCAGCAATCACCGCATTATCCGTTTTGAAATGGCTGGTCAGGAGTGGGGCTTTCAGTATTCGCCCTATGCTTATTTTAATGAGCACTGTATTTTCTTAGACGGCCAGCACCGTCCCATGGCCATTAGTCGTCAGAGTTTTGAGCGCCTGCTAGCTATCGTAGAGCAGTTTCCAGGCTATTTTGCGGGTTCAAATGCGGACTTACCAATTGTGGGGGGGTCTATTCTAACTCATGATCACTATCAGGGAGGTCGTCACGTATTTCCTATGGAATTGGCTCCTTTGCAAAAGGCTTTCCGATTTGCTGGTTTTGATCTGGTCAAGGCTGGGATTGTCAAGTGGCCTATGTCAGTGCTACGTTTGACCTCGGATTCAAAAGAAGATTTGATCAACTTGGCTGACAAGATTTTACAGGAATGGCGTCAGTATTCAGATCCTGCAGTGCAGATTTTAGCAGAGACAGACGGGAGACCGCATCACACTATCACACCGATTGCGCGTAAGCGTGATGGACAGTTTGAGTTGGACTTGGTCTTGCGGGACAATCAGACTTCGGCAGAGCATCCGGATGGCATCTATCATCCCCACAAGGATGTTCAACATATCAAGAAGGAAAACATCGGCTTGATTGAGGTCATGGGCTTGGCTATTTTGCCACCACGCCTGAAAGCAGAAGTGGAGCAAGTTGCTAGCTACCTCGTGGGAGATGGTGACATAGTTGCTGACAATCATCAGGAATGGGCAGACCAACTCAAAGCCCAATATCTGGACCTAGCAGATAAAGAAAAAGCCCTTGAAATCGTCAAGGACTCTGTGGGTGCTATCTTTGCACGTGTTTTGGAGGATGCGGGGGTTTACAAGCAGACGGAACAAGGACAGGAAGCCTTTATGAGCTTTGTAGAACAGGTCGGAATTTTACCAGACTAGTGAATAATTCTTGCCTAGTCTTGTAAAAAGTAGTAGTATGATATAGTGTTTGAAATTTAGGAGGAAAATATGAAAGATTTTCATTTTGATGCTATATCTGCCTTTGAAAATTACAAAATAGAAAAAATGAGAGATGGTCATGTTGCGGTGACGACAAAAGTAGTGGACTCGTCGCTCAACTACTATGGCAATGCCCATGGTGGCTATCTCTTCACCCTTTGTGACCAGATTAGTGGTTTGGTGGTTATCTCGCTAGGGCTTGATGGAGTGACACTCCAGTCCTCTATCAACTACCTCAAGGCAGGAAAACTCGACGATGTGCTGACCATTAAAGGAGAATGTGTTCATCATGGGCGCACAACCTGTGTCGTGGACGTGGATGTTACCAATCAAGAAGGCAGAAATGTCTGCAAGGCAACCTTTACCATGTTTGTCACAGGCCAGCGGTCAGAAGACAGACAGGTAAGGATATAAAGATAAATGAGTAGGAAAAATATATTCTACTCATTTTAAATTTATAAGAGTAGTAAAATACCAAGCTAATGGTTATGTTTCTGTGGTATAATACTAAGTATGAATATTGAACAAACGAAAAAAATTATTCTACAACCATTCACTAAATGGACAGGCGGTAAACGACAATTATTACCTATCATAAAAGAACTTATGCCTGAAACGTATAATGATTATTATGAACCTTTTATCGGAGGGGGGGCATTATTTTTTGATATAGCTCCTGAAAGGGCTGTTATTAATGATTATAATTCTGAGTTAACCAACTGTTATCAACAAATCAAGGATAATCCTCAGGAGTTAATTGACTTATTGAAGTATCATCAGGAAAATAATTCAAAAGATTATTACTTACAATTACGATCAGCTGATCGTGATGATAGAATAAACAATATGTCCGATGTCCAAAGAGCTGCTCGAATTCTATATATGCTAAGAGTCGATTTTAATGGCTTATATCGAGTGAATTCTAAAAATCAATTCAATGTACCATACGGTAGCTATAAGAATCCTAAAATTGTTGATGAAGAGCTAATATTTGCTATTTCAGATTATCTAAATAACAATCTAATAGAAATTAGAACGGGCGATTTTGAGGATGCACTCTTAAATGTTCAAAAAGGAGATTTTATTTATTTCGATCCTCCGTATATTCCATTATCTGATACAAGTGCTTTTACATCGTACACTCATGAAGGTTTTTCTTATGATGATCAAGTTAGATTAAGAGATACATTTAGGAGACTAAGTGATGCAGGTGCTTATGTTATGTTGTCAAATTCATCGAGTCATTTAGTAGAGGAATTATATCGAGATTTTAATATCCATTATGTAGAGGCTATACGAACAAATGGAGCTAAGTCTTCAAGTCGAGGAAAAATTTCTGAAATTATAGTTACAAATTATGAAAATTAACGAATATAAGTATGGGGGTGTTTTAATGACAAAACCATACTATAATAAAGACAAAATGATTCTTGTTCATGCAGATACGTTTAAATTATTATCAAAAATGAAACCAGAGAGTATGGATATGATCTTTGCTGACCCACCATATTTTTTAAGTAATGGTGGAATATCTAATTCAGGGGGACAAGTTGTTTCTGTTGATAAAGGAGATTGGGATAAGATTTCTTCCTTTGAGGAAAAGCACGAATTCAATCGTAAATGGATACGTTTAGCAAAAGAAGTTTTGAAACCTAATGGGACTATATGGATTTCAGGGAGTCTGCATAATATTTACTCAGTTGGAATGGCATTAGAGCAAGAAGGTTTTAAAATTCTAAATAATATTACTTGGCAGAAAACAAACCCTGCCCCCAACTTATCTTGTCGTTATTTTACTCATTCTACTGAAACTATTTTATGGGCAAGAAAAAACGATAAAAAAGCTCGTCATTATTACAATTACGATTTGATGAAAGAGCTAAATGATGGTAAGCAAATGAAAGATGTTTGGACAGGAGCCTTGACGAAAAAAGCTGAGAAATGGGCTGGCAAGCATCCAACACAAAAACCAGAATATTTATTGGAACGTATAATTTTGGCTTCTACTAAAGAAGGAGACTATATTTTAGACCCGTTTGTGGGAAGTGGTACAACAGGAGTGGTTGCTAAACGCTTAGGTAGAAGATTTATAGGCATTGATGCTGAAAAAGAATATTTAAAAATTGCAAAACAAAGAATTGAAAGAGAATCTTATGCTTCAAACAGGTGAATATGCTACATACAAGGAATTTGGAATTGATTTAATTCAAAAGCTAGATGAAGAGGGCTTCACAAAAGCTATTCAAAATAAGGAACTACCAAAATCAAAATTTTTAGAGACTCCGCAAGGTATTATCTTAAAATATTATGGATTTAAAGCCACAGCATCTAGTACAAAAAGTCGTTTGAAGAGAACTTCATATGACTGTTTAATTCAGTATCGGGATGAAGATGTAAAATTTGAAACAATTTGTCAAGAAATCATAAGAAAATGCCTAGAAACAAAAAATGAAGTCAGTTTAGTAAAGAACGTTATTTATATATTTTTGAAAACTATAGCAAAACATCCTTTAACTAGTATTAATATTATTTTAAAAGATTATTTTATATATGATGGAAAATTGAGTAAAATATCAGAAGCAAAAATGAATAACTTTAATTATGAAGTTATAGAGAGAGGAGTCAACTCCCTAAAAGTAGTATTGCTTGAATTAGATAGTATAGGAAAGTATAATTTTCAGGAATTAATTAATATAATTAGCTATATTGCTGTTATTGAAGAATTGAACTACCCTAAAATTATTGGTTCTAAGAATTATAAAGGACGTGTGCATTGCTTTGGGAGGTATGTAGAAGTTTTATTTGGTAACGAAAAAGAATTAAAAAGGTTGGTCAAATCAAATGCATTTAATAATGGGGCTCTATTTATTCACAAGAAGGAATTAGAGGAATGGTACTTTACAAATGAAATTGAGAAAGACCGAATTGAATTAGATAATAACAAAAATTATTGTTAAAGGAGAATATATTAATGGTAAAGGTTACAATTAATGCAGATGGCTATAACAATGGTATGGTGACGAGAAAATGTCCTCATTGTGGTGAAGAAAAGTCGATTGATGATTTTGGATACCGTAACATGGGGAATGATAATATTAGAAATCAATCTTGGTGTAAGGAGTGTCGGTAATGAACTTACAAAAATATATTTCTTCTTCATATGAAGACCGATTAAAACAATTTTTAAATACTCTTTCAGTAACCAATCGTACTCCCGAGTATTATGTAAACTGGGAGAAAGTTAATCGTGAGACCAAGAAGTATGAACTAGAGTTGAATACATTAAACTACTTAATTGGTAAAGACGATATCTATTCAGAAGCATTACACTTATTCACTAAACAACCCAATTTGTTAAAAGCAATTCCTAGTCTGATTGCAAGTCGAGATAAAGTTTTGGATGTTTTAACAATAGATGAAAACGATAATATGTCTTTTGAGCAATTGGATTTCAAAACGATAGACACTAGTAGAATAGATGATTACATGAAATTTATTGAGCAATCTGGTTTATTAAATTTTTTACAACAACATGCTAATCGTTCATTAGTTGATTATGTTTATGGAGTAGAGACTGGATTAGATAGCAATGCACGAAAAAACCGAAGTGGAACAACCATGGAGGGGATTTTAGAGAGACATGTAGCAAAAATTTCTCAGGAACAAAAACTGGAATGGAAATCTCAAGCTACAGCCCAATTTATTAAGGATAAGTGGGGGATTAAAGTACCTGTTGATAAGTCTGAGAGAAGATTTGATGTTGCAGTTTATTCCCGAGAAAAACATAAGGTTTGGCTGATTGAAACGAATTACTATGGCGGAGGAGGAAGTAAATTAAAAGCGGTTGCTGGAGAATTTACTGAATTAAGTCAATTTGTTATTACCTCAGATGACGATGTTGAATTTGTTTGGGTTACTGATGGTCAAGGATGGAAAACAGCCCACTTACCACTAGCAGAAGCATTTAGCCATATTACGAATGTATTTAATTTAGAAATGTTAAGAGAAGGATTTTTAGCTGATTTATTTTTACAATGATTGTTCATTAGCTATATACAAAAAAGAGGCTCACACCTCTTTTTCTTATTTCTTCTTCCTGTTTAATACTGCATTGAGTACAATGGCCAGTAGGCTGGCTACGACTATTCCATTTGAGAAGAACATTTGGAAGGCTGTCGGCATGCTGACAAAGAGATTACTATTGTTGAGTCCGACACCTGCAGCGATGGATACCGCTGCGATAAGGAAGTTGTGTTCATTGTTAGCAAAGTCAACGCGGGCGAGGATTTGCATCCCTTGAAGGGAAACAAAGCCAAACATCACCAGCATGGCCCCTCCAAGAACAGGGCTCGGAATGATTTGAGCTAGGGCTCCAAACTTAGGAAGGAGTCCAAGGAGAACTAGGAAACCAGCTGCGTAGTAGATTGGCAGACGGGTTTTGATACCTGATAATTTGACCAAACCAACGTTTTGTGAAAATCCTGTGTAAGGGAAGGTGTTAAAGATTCCTCCGAGAAGTACGGCTAAACCTTCTGCACGGTAACCGTTACGCAGGCGCGTGCTATCGATTGGGTCTGTCGTGATATCAGACAATGCTAGGTAAACACCAGTCGACTCAACCATAGACACCGTTGCGATGATACACATCATGACAATAGATGAGATTTCAAAGGTTGGCATCCCAAAGTAGAGTGGAGTTGGGACATGGACAAGCGGTGCTGCCGCAACAGGAGAGAAGTCCACCAAGCCCATAGTAGCAGCAATGGCAGTTCCAACAACCAGACCAATCAAAATGGAGATAGACTTGATAAATCCTTTGGTAAAGATGTTGATCAAGAGGATAATTAGAACAGTGATGGCTGCAAGCAAAAGACTTTGACCAGTTGGCTCTGGGACGTTATTTCCCATATTTCCAATAGCGACAGGAATCAAGGTTAAACCAATCGTGGTAATGACAGAGCCTGTTACGATAGATGGGAAGAGATTGGCAACTTTTGAGAAAATGCCTGAAATCAGAACCACATAAATCCCTGAAACGATAAGGGCACCAAACATAGCTCCGCTACCGTGACTTTGTCCAATCATAATTAAAGGAGCGACGGATTGGAAGGCAACTCCGAGAACGACGGGTAGTCCAATCCCAAAGTATTTGTTGAGTTGGAGTTGGAGGAAGGTGGCCACCCCACACATGAAGATATCTGTGGAGATTAGGTAGGTCAATTGCTCAGCTGAATAGCCAAGAGCTGTCGCAATCATGATAGGAACCAGGATAGAACCTGAGTACATGGCTAGTAAGTGCTGCAAGCCAAGAACGGCTGCTTGCGAGTGTTTTTCTTGTTTTTGCATTAGAGATCTGCCTCCTTAAATACGACCTGACCATTTTCAAAACGATCCAAGCGAGCCAGTGATAGGACTGGATATCCTGCTTTTTCAAGCAAATCACGACCATCTTGGAAAGATTTTTCAATTACGATGCCAATCGCTTCAACTTTTGCTCCAGCTTGTTCGATGATTTGGATCAAGCCTTTGGCAGCTTGTCCATTTGCTAGGAAATCATCGATAATCAAGACCTTGTCCTCAGGTGAGAGGAATTTTCCAGCGATGGAAACGGTGCTGGTCACCTGCTTGGTAAAGGAGTAGACTTGGGCAGTTAAGATTCCTTCATTCATGGTGATGTTTTTAGCTTTCTTGGCGAAAATCATGGGGACATCTAAGGCTTCAGCTGTAAAAACGGCTGGGGCAATGCCTGACGCTTCAATGGTTACAACTTTGGTAATGCCAGCAGCAGCGAATTTTTCCGCAAATACCTTACCAATCTCTCGCATCAAGCTAAAGTCAACTTGATGGGTTAAAAAGGAATCTACCTTGAGGATGTTGTCACCCAAGATATGCCCATCCTTGAGGATGCGCTCTTCTAATAATTTCATAATACCTCCTAAAGTCTAAAAGATGCTTCATTTGCTTGTCTAGAGTTTCTACTATAGTAATAGAAAAAGGACCTACTTAATCCCCTAAGTAAGTCCCCAAAATAGGTATGGCCAAAACCATACCTTCAGCTGACATACTCATTGTTAGGTGTTCCGGCACCTTGTAGAAACGTCGTGCCAATTCACGACATAAACAAGTAAAATGATATTCAATTTTAAACAGGCTACTGCCAATGTTTTTATTTTACACCAATTAGCTTTATAAATCAAATGTTTTGTTAGCAAATAGATCATAAAAGCGAACGAATAAAAGGCTACAAGGCTAGAAAGTATTGTAGCCTTTTATTCTTCTATTCGCTAAATCTTAAAAAATAGCCATCTGGATCCAAGACTGCAAATTCGTGAGGATAGATATAATGATCTCCAACACGAAATTCTCTTTTGGTCAGCGGACGATGGATAGGATAGTCAGCTTCCAGCAGTTTTTGGTGGAGCTGAGGGACATCTTCAATGCCAAAGGAAATATTGACACCGCGCCCGAAAGGATAGGTTAGTTGGGCTAATTCTTCTGTGCTGCCTTCTTCTAGCATAAGTTGGCAGTCTTCAAGCGAGAGGAAGAGAAATTTCTCCTCTGGACGCTCGTATTCGACAGAAAATCCCAGCAAGTCGCAGTAGAAGTGGCGTGACTTTTCGAGGTCAGATACTACAAATTCAGGAATGACAGCTTGATAGTCCATTAGCTTTCTCCTTAGAGTTCAATTTCTAATACAATCGGCGTATGGTCTTGACGCGCACCTGAGTCAATCATGTCAGACTTAGTCACCTTGTCAGCCACGCGATTGCTGGTAAGCCAGTAGTCTATTCTCCATCCTGTATTGTTGATTTTAGAAGTCTTGCTGCGTTGTGCCCACCAAGTATAGCGCTCTGGGACATCACCGTGAATGTGGCGGAAGGTATCGGTAAATCCAGTTGCTAAGAGGTTGGTAAACCCAGCACGTTCCTCGTCTGTAAATCCAGGTGAACGGCGGTTGCTGGCAGGATTTGCAAGGTCGATTTCCTTGTGGGCTACGTTGTAGTCTCCGGTCGCAAGTACTGGTTTTTCTTTGTCTAGTTGCGCCAAATACTCAGCGTATTTAACATCCCAGACTTGGCGTTCTTCCAAGCGTTTGAGCCCATCACCAGCGTTTGGTGTGTATACTTGGGTTACGAAAAATGTATCAAATTCCAAGGTGATGATGCGGCCTTCCAAGTCCATGGTAGAAGGAGCACCGATTTCTGGGAAGCTAATCGTTGGTGTGAGTTCTTTCTTATAGAGGAACATGGTTCCAGCGTAGCCTTTGCGAGCAGGTTCTTGAGAGGAACGCCAAGCGTTTTCATAACCTGGGAAGAGTTCTTCTAAAATTTCCAAGTGTTTCTTTGTAGGCCCTTTTGCAGAAAGCTTGGTTTCCTGGATAGCGATAATATCAGCATTTTCAGCTACCAAGGTTTGTAGGACTTCTTGGGACAATTTTGCACGAGCTGAGTCGCTCGTTAGGGCAGCATTGAGGGAATCAATATTCCATGATATGAGTTTCATAAACTTACCTTTTTCATTCAGATTACAGACTATATTATACCAAAAAAAGGCGTATTTCCCCAACGTATGGTTTGAAAAATCACCCTCTTTCGTTTATAATTAAGAATGATTTTATGAAAGGGAGTGAAAATAAATGAAATTTTACTCATATGACTATGTACTTAGCCAAATCAGTCAGCAAAATGGCATCATGATTGGCTTTGGAATTGTTCTCCTAGCTATCACAGGATTTTTTGCTTTTAAAGCCTATCGAGATAAAAAGGGGACCAAATTTCGTGAGTTGGTCATGATTTCAGCTTTGACCTTATTAGCTCTCTTTTTGGTCAGCATCACAACTTATCAAAACAATCAAGTATCTAATAATAAATTTCAAGCTTCACTTCATTTCATCGAGCTTGTTTCCAAAGAATTGGGAGTAGACAAGTCAGAGGTCTATGTCAATACTTCTGCGGACACGGATGGCGCACTTATCAAGGTGGGAGATCGCTATTATCGTGCCTTGAACGGAAGTGAGCCATACAAGTACCTGCTAGAGAAAGTCGAATTGTATAAAACAGATGCAATTGAACTGGTGGAGGTGAACAAATGACACTCAATTATATCGAAATTTTAATCAAACTAGCCTTGGGTCTCTTTTCTCTGGTTTTTGTAATCAATGTGACAGGAAAGGGTAACCTAGCGCCTAACTCAGCGATAGACCAAATTCAGAACTATGTACTCGGGGGTATCATCGGTGGGGTGATTTACAATAGTGCCATCAGTATCCTTCAGTATGCAGTTATCCTGATTATGTGGACCATTCTGGTCTTGACTCTCAAATGGCTGAACAATAATGTTTACTTTGTGAAACGTTTGATTGATGGGAAGCCAACTCTGCTCATCAAAAATGGGAAGATTGATCCAGAAGCCTGCCGTTCGGTTGGTTTATCAGCAGCGGACGTAGCACTTAAGCTCCGTAGCCAGGGAATTTTCCAAATGAAACAAGTCAAACGCGCTATGCAGGAGCAGAACGGTCAACTCATCGTAGTCCAAATGGGAGATGAGAATCCCAAGTATCCTGTTGTCACAGACGGTGTTATCCAAGTCGAAATTTTGGAGACCATTGGTCGCAGCGAAGAATGGCTGCTTGATAACCTCAGTAAACAAGGGTATGACAATGTGGCCAATATCTTTATCGCTGAGTATGACAAGGGTGTCGTCTCAGTCGTAACTTATGAATAAGAAAAACCTGGGGTCTTGTACTCTTCAAAAATCAAATTCAAACTGCATCAATGCCGCCTTGCCGTATGTAGGTTACTGACTTCGTCAGTTCTATCTACAACCTCAAAGCAGTGCTTTGAGCAGCCTGCGGCTAGTTTCCTAGTTTGCTCTTTGATTTTCATTGAGTCTTGGCCTCAGGTTTCCATTTGCAATCAGAAAGGGATTTTATGTCCATTATTCAAAAACTTTGGTGGTTTTTCAGGTTAGAAAAACGCCGTTATCTAGTCGGGATTATGGCCTTGGTCTTGGTTTCCGTCCTCAATCTCATTCCTCCCATGGTTATGGGGCGGGTGATTGATGCCATTACATCGGGGCAATTAACCCATCAGGACCTCCTTCTTAATCTATTTTATCTGCTGCTGGCAGCCTTTGGGATGTACTATCTGCGATATGTTTGGCGCATGTATATCCTTGGAACTTCCTACCGTCTGGGGCAGATTATGCGCTCTCGATTGTTTGAGCATTTCACAAAAATGTCGCCAGCCTTTTATCAGACCTATCGAACGGGAGACCTGATGGCACACGCCACCAATGATATCAATGCCCTAACTCGTCTTGCAGGTGGAGGAGTCATGTCAGCAGTGGATGCTTCCATCACGGCGCTGGTGACTTTGCTGACCATGCTTTTTAGCATTTCGTGGCAGATGACTCTGGTTGCTATTCTTCCCCTGCCTTTTATGGCTTATGCGACCAGTCGTCTAGGGAGAAAGACCCACAAGGCCTTTGGCGAGTCACAAGCAGCCTTTTCTGAACTCAATAATAAGGTACAGGAGTCTGTATCAGGTATCAAAGTAACCAAGTCTTTCGGTTATCAGGCGGATGAGTTGAAGTCCTTTCAAGCAGTAAATGAATTGACCTTCCAAAAGAATCTCCAAACCAGGAAGTACGATAGTCTCTTTGACCCCATGGTTCTCTTGTTTGTTGGTTCCTCCTATGTTTTAACCCTTTTGGTCGGTTCCTTGATGGTTCAGGAGGGGCAGATTACAGTTGGGAATCTGGTCACCTTTATCAGCTACTTGGATATGCTGGTCTGGCCTCTTATGGCTATTGGTTTCCTCTTTAATATCACTCAGCGAGGAAAGGTTTCTTACCAGCGAATTGAGGAACTCTTGTCTCAGGAATCACTTGTACAGGACCCTGAGTTTCCTCTGGACAGTATTGAAAATGGGCGCTTGGAATATGCTATTGACAGCTTTGCCTTTGAAAATGAAGAAACACTGACGGATATTCATTTTAGCTTGGAAAAAGGACAAACTCTGGGCTTGGTAGGACAGACAGGCTCTGGGAAAACGTCCTTGATTAAGCTCCTTTTGCGTGAATACGATGTGGATAAGGGAGCTATTTACCTAAATGGTCATGATATTCGGGACTATCTTCTGACAGACCTTCGTAGTCTCATGGGCTATGTCCCTCAGGACCAGTTCCTCTTTGCGACCTCTATCTTAGACAATATCCGCTTTGGCAATCCTAACTTGCCCCTTTCAGCAGTTGAGGAAGCGACTAAGCTAGCCCAAGTTTACCAAGATATTGTAGATATGCCTCAGGGATTTGATACGTTGATTGGTGAAAAAGGAGTCAGTCTTTCAGGTGGGCAAAAGCAGCGCCTAGCCATGAGTCGAGCTATGATTCTAGACCCTGATATCTTAATTTTAGATGATTCCCTGTCCGCCGTGGATGCCAAGACAGAGTATGCGATCATCGACAATCTCAAGGAGACGCGGAAGGACAAGACAACTATTATTACAGCACATCGCCTCAGTGCAGTCGTCCATGCAGATTTGATCTTGGTTCTGCAAAATGGACAGATTATCGAACGAGGTACGCACGAAGACCTGCTAGCCCTAGATGGCTGGTATGCCCAAACCTACCAGTCTCAGCAGTTGGAAATGAAAGGAGAAGAAGATGCAGAATAAGAAAGAACAATGGGCTGTATTGAAGCGCTTGATGTCCTATCTCAAGCCCTATGGCCTCCTGACCTTTTTGGCACTCAGTTTTCTCCTCGCGACGACGGTCATTAAAAGTGTCATTCCCCTTGTGGCTTCCCACTTTATCGACCAGTACCTCAGCAATCTTAATCAACTGGCCGTTACCGTTTTGCTGGCCTACTATGGTCTTTATCTCCTGCAAACTCTGGTTCAGTATGTTGGAAATCTTCTCTTTGCGCGGGTGTCCTACAGTATTGTCAGAGATATTCGTCGCGATGCCTTTGCCAATATGGAGAAACTCGGCATGTCTTATTTTGACAAGACGCCAGCAGGCTCCATCGTTTCTCGTTTGACCAATGATACCGAGACCATCAGTGATATGTTTTCAGGGATTTTATCCAGCTTTATTTCAGCAGTTTTCATCTTTCTGACAACTCTGTATACCATGTTGGTGCTGGATTTTCGTTTGACAGCTTTAGTCTTGCTCTTTCTTCCCTTGATTTTCCTTTTGGTCAATCTCTACCGGAAAAAGTCAGTGAAAATCATCGAGAAAACCAGAAGTCTCTTGTCAGATATCAATAGTAAGCTGGCAGAGAATATCGAGGGAATCAGGATTATCCAGGCCTTCAACCAAGAGAAGCGCCTTCAGGCAGAATTTGATGAAATCAACCAAGAACACTTGGTCTATGCCAACCGTTCTGTCGCCTTGGATGCCCTCTTTTTACGTCCTGCCATGAGTTTGTTGAAACTTCTAGGCTACGCTGTTTTGATGGCCTATTTTGGCTACCGTGGGCTTTATCTGGGAATAACAGCAGGAACCATGTATGCCTTTATCCAGTATATCAATCGTCTCTTTGATCCTCTGATTGAGGTGACGCAAAACTTTTCAACCCTTCAAACGTCCATGGTATCTGCAGGCCGTGTCTTTGCCTTGATTGATGAGAGGACCTATGAGCCTCTTCAAGAAGATGAGCAAGCCAAAGTCCAAGAGGGCAATATCCGTTTTGAACATGTGTGTTTCTCTTATGATGGTAAACATCCGATTCTGGATGATATTTCCTTTTCAGTTAACAAGGGCGAAACCATTGCCTTTGTAGGACATACAGGTTCAGGGAAATCTTCCATTATCAATGTCCTCATGCGTTTTTATGAATTTCAGTCAGGGAGAGTTCTCTTGGATGATGTGGATATCCGAAACTACGGCCAGGAAGAACTGAGAAAGAACATCGGTCTGGTCTTGCAGGATCCCTTCCTCTATCACGGGACTATCAAGTCCAATATCGCCATGTATCAAGAGATTAGTGATGAGCAAGTAAAGGATGCAGCTGTCTTTGTGGATGCAGATTCCTTTATTCAGGAGCTTCCGCAGGGTTATGATGCACCTGTGTCTGAGCGTGGTTCGAGCTTTTCTACTGGACAGCGTCAGCTTCTTGCCTTTGCCAGAACAGTCGCAAGTCAGCCTAAAATCTTGATTTTGGATGAAGCGACAGCCAATATTGACTCTGAAACAGAAAGTTTGGTTCAAGATTCCCTAGCTAAGATGAGAAAGGGGCGGACAACCATTGCTATCGCCCACCGCCTTTCGACCATCCAGGACGCCAACTGCATCTATGTCTTGGACAAGGGACGCATCATCGAGAGTGGAACCCATGAGGAACTCTTGGCCTTGGGAGGAACCTATCACAAGATGTATAGCTTGCAGGCAGGTGCCATGTCCTAATACTCTTTGAAAATCTCTTCAGACCATGTCAGCTTTATCTGCAACCTCAAAGCTGCACTATGATTTTCATTGAGTATAAGAAGGAAATTCTTCAAATCACAGATTTCTTGCACCGCCTTTTCCATTTTGTGGTATAATGAAAAATGTTGACAAATAGTATAATAAAAACAAAGGAGAAACAGCATGCTGAAATGGGAAGACTTGCCCGTGGAAATGCAATCAAGCGAGGTTGAGTCTTACTACCAGCTTGTCTCTAAAAGGAAGGGTTCGCTGATTTTCAAGCGTTGCCTGGATTGGGTTCTGGCCCTGTTTTTGCTACTTTTGACTTCTCCCATCTTTCTTATCTTGAGCATTTGGATCAAGTTGGATAGCAAGGGACCTGTCATTTACAAGCAAGAGCGCGTGACCCAGTACAACCGTCCGTTCAAGATTTGGAAGTTCCGTACTATGGTGACGGATGCGGATAAAAAAGGAAGTCTGGTGACTTCTGCTAACGATAGTCGCATTACCAAGGTTGGGAATTTCATTCGTCGTGTGCGCTTGGATGAACTGCCTCAGCTAGTCAATGTCCTTAAAGGTGAGATGTCCTTTGTAGGCACACGACCTGAGGTACCACGTTACACCGAGCAGTATAGCCCTGAAATGATGGCGACCTTGCTCTTGCCAGCAGGAATCACCTCTCCAGCCAGCATCAACTACAAGGATGAAGACACCATCATCAGTCAAATGACGGAGAAAGGCCTAACGGTTGATCAGGCCTATGTAGAGCACGTCCTTCCTGAGAAGATGCGCTATAACCTCGCCTATCTCCGAGAGTTTAGTTTCCTTGGAGACATCAAAATCATGTTTCAAACCGTGTTTGAAGTGCTAAAATAAAGTAGTCATGAGAAAATGAGTACAGATAAAAGGAGCAAATCAATGCCAAATTACAATATTCCATTTTCACCGCCCGATATCACTGAAGCTGAAATTGCTGAAGTAGCAGATACCCTGCGTTCTGGTTGGATCACAACAGGTCCGAAGACAAAAGAACTGGAGCGTCGCTTGTCTCAATACACACAGACACCTAAGACTGTCTGCCTCAACTCTGCGACTGCTGCCCTTGAGTTGATTTTACGTGTTTTGGAAGTGGGACCAGGTGATGAAGTCATCGTTCCAGCTATGACCTATACAGCTTCATGTAGTGTCATCACACACGTAGGAGCGACACCTGTCATGGTGGATATTCAAGCAGATACTTTTGAAATGGACTATGACTTGCTTGAGCAAGCTATTACTGAGAAAACTAAGGTGATTATTCCTGTTGAGCTTGCAGGGATTGTGTGCGACTATGACCGTTTGTTCCAAGTTGTGGAGAAAAAACGTGATCTCTTTACAGCTGCTAGCAAGTGGCAAAAAGCCTTTAACCGTATTGTGATTGTCTCTGATAGTGCCCATGCTTTGGGATCTACTTACAAAGGGCAACCAGCTGGTTCGATCGCTGACTTTACTTCCTTCTCATTCCATGCCGTTAAGAACTTTACAACGGCTGAGGGAGGAAGTGCGACTTGGAAAGCCAATCCAGCGATTGACGACGAAGAGATGTACAAGGAGTTCCAAATCCTTTCCCTTCATGGTCAAACCAAAGATGCTCTTGCCAAGATGCAATTGGGTTCATGGGAATACGATATCGTAACACCAGCCTACAAGTGCAACATGACGGATATCATGGCTTCGATTGGTTTGGTACAATTGGATCGTTACCCAGCTTTGCTACAACGTCGTAAGGACATCGTGGACCGCTACGATCGAGGTTTTGCAGGTTCTCGTATCCGTCCATTGGCACACAAGACTGATACTGTTGAATCTTCACGCCACCTATACATCACTCATGTAGAAGGAGCAAGCTTAGAAGAACGCAATATTATCATTCAAGAATTGGCCAAAGCAGGAATTGCAAGTAATGTACACTACAAACCGCTTCCTCTCTTGACAGCCTATAAGAATCTTGGTTTTGATATGGCAGATTATCCAAGAGCCTATGCCTTCTTTGAAAATGAAATTACGCTCCCTCTTCATACTAAACTAAGCGATGAAGAAGTAGACTATATCGTTAAGACTTTGGTGAGAATTTCCGAAGAAATCCTTGGTTCTGGAAAAAAATTATAAAAAAATCTTGACAAAGATAGAACAATAACATATAATATTCTCAATAAATCAGAAAAGTAACTATATTTGATCTTCAGGGAGCCTGTGGTGATTGTGAACAGGTGGTTGAAAGTAGTGAAAGTGGGCTGATTTTAAAAATGAATTTGAAACAATGAAAATTCGGTGCGCACACCTTATAGTGCAACTTGTTGTTAGACAAGGCAGAGATGTAAAGGGGAATAGTCCCTTTATAATTGAGGTGGCACCGCGTTACCAACGCCCTCACATGGAAGTAGATTCTGTGTGTGGGCTTTTTTCTTTCGGTCATTTTGTTTATCTTTTATTAGGGCGTTAAGTCGCTTTGATGAACTTGAGTTCTATCTGCAGCTCCTTGCCTACTACTAAAAGCAAACAAAAAGCCGAATTAATATGGAAAGAGGAAAAATTTATGACAACTAAAGGTTATTTTGGACAATTTGGTGGTAGTTTTGTACCGGAGCCGATTCAGGCTTTGTTGGATGAGTTGGAAATGACATTTGACAAATACAACGATGATCCAGAGTTTTTGGCAGAATTTCGCCATTACTTGAAGGATTATTCAGGTCGTGAAACACCGCTTTATTTTGCGGAAAGTTTGACAGATCACTTAGGTGGCGCTAAGATTTATCTCAAGCGCGAAGATCTTAACCACCTTGGTTCTCACAAACTTAACAACGTTTTAGGACAAATTCTTCTTGCCAAACGTATGGGCAAAAAACGAGTGATCGCAGAAACAGGAGCTGGTCAGCACGGTGTTGCGACAGCAGCTGCTGCAGCCAAGTTTGGTATGGCTTGTGATGTCTACATGGGTGCAGAAGATGTGGAGCGTCAACGACTCAATGTCTTCCGCATGGAGATGATGGGAGCGACTGTTCACGCAGTTGAAACGGGGACACGAACTCTTAAGGATGCGGTTGATGCAGCCTTTGGAGCATGGATGAATGACCTTGAAGCCTTCTACGTTTTGGGATCTGCTGTAGGACCTCATCCTTATCCTACAATTGTTCATGAATTCCAAAAGGTCATCAGTGAAGAATCTCGCCGTCAAATCTTGGAAAAAGAAGGCCGTTTACCAGACTACGTCATTGCCTGTGTAGGTGGTGGTTCCAATGCTATCGGTGCTTTTTCACAGTATGTGGCTGATGAAGAAGTCAAATTGGTTGGGGTCGAAGCTGCCGGTCACGGACTTGATACTGACAAGCACGCAGCCACTATGACAAAAGGTAGTGTCGGAATTGTCGATGGTATGAAGACCTATGCAGTCTTTAAGGAAGATGGAGAGCTAGCTCCAGTTTACTCTATCTCAGCTGGATTGGACTATCCAGGGGTTGGTCCAGAACACGCCTACTTTAAAGATTCTGGCCGTGTAGAATACGTAGCAGCGACAGACGAAGAAGCCGTTCAAGCCTTGCTTTTACTAAGCAAGACTGAAGGGATTATCCCAGCGATTGAAAGTTCGCACGCTATCGCAGAAGCAGTCAAACGTGCACCGAAACTTAGTAAGGATGACATTATCATCATCAATGTCTCTGGTCGTGGAGACAAGGACGTAGCTGCTATTGCAGACTACCTAGAAGCTAAAAAATAAGAGATGGAAAAATTACAGTCTTTTCTCTCACAGAGAGCTTGTGGTTGCTGGAAACAAGCAGAGAAAGCTGTAAGGTTGGGTCCATCTGAAACGAGAGAAGAAAACATAATTCTCAAGGGAGTGCCCTTTATCGCACAGCCTGTTATAGGAAAGTTCTGAGACAGGAATGAGAGATAGGAGAAATCCTATAATTGAGGTGGCACCGCGAATTTCGTCCTCACGCAAGTTATTTTGCGTGGGGATTTTTATATATTTATCGTAGATATGGCTATCAGTTTTAAATTATGCTTCATCACTAGATAGATTTCTATAAAATATTTGCTAACGAAGTGAGCATTGACCCGCTATTTCCCGCTATAGTGGTATTCTAGAGAAGCAAAGATGCTTCTCTAGAACGGAATTTTTGAGAGTAAAATAGTTTGGGGAACTATTTTAGCCTGAGCCTAGAAATGAATGAGCGAGGAGCTCGAAAATTAGGTCTTTCATTTCATGGATTTCTAAAATCATCCACTGGATAATTTTACCTCCCGTCCGCACTATTTAAGGGAAATAGAAAAAAGACCAAAAATTAAAAATAAGAAACTGAAAGGGAAATTACAATGGAACGAATCATTCATGGAGATGTCTTATCACCAATCTTGGCTTATATGCGCTTAAAAGGGCAACACAAGGTTATCCTAGAGAGTATTCCGAGAGACAAGGAAACCGCTCGTTTTTCTATCCTAGCCTATAATCCGGTTTTTGAGATTCAGTTTGAAAATGGAGTCCTTTATCAAAATGGTCAAGTGATTGATCGGGATCCTTTGGATTTCCTTTATGAAGTGACTCATAAGAGCCAGCACCATTCAGACCTACCTTTTGGTGGGGGAGCCATTGGTTTTGTGGGCTACGATATGATTTCGCTCTATGAAGAAATTGGTCAAATCCCTGAGGATACGATTGGGATGCCAGACATGCATTTCTTTATCTATGAGAGCTATATGGTCTTTGACCACAAGAAGGAAAAAATCCATGTCATCGAGGATGCTCTTTACAGCGAGCGTAGTCAAGAAGATTTGGAAGAAGCCTTGAATCAAGTGCTGGAGGAATTACGCATCCCTGCTCCAAATGAATTTGAAGACTTGGATTTATCTCCGCTGGACTTCAAACCGCATATTGCTCCTCAGAAGTTTGAAGAAATGGTGGAAACCGCTCGTGACTTGATTCGTAACGGGGATATGTTCCAATGTGTACTCAGTCAACGCTTCTCAGCAGAAGTTACTGGAAATCCATTTGACTTCTACAGAAATCTTCGCGTGACTAATCCATCCAATTACCTCTATTTTTATGACTTTGGGGATTATCAAATCATCGGTGCCAGTCCTGAAAGTTTGGTTTCTGTCAAAAATGGCATCGTGACAACCAATCCGATTGCTGGTACGCGGCCAAGAGGAGCTACAGATGAAGAGGACAAGGCCTTGGCGACAGACCTGCTTTCTGATGAGAAGGAAACAGCAGAACATCGGATGTTAGTAGATTTGGGGCGCAATGATATCGGCCGCATCTCTGAAACAGCCAGTGTCCAAGTCACCAAGTATATGGAAGTGGAGCTTTTCCGCTATGTCATGCATTTGACCAGCGTGGTGAAAGGGCGTTTGCTTCCCGAACTCACTGCCATGAATGCTTTGAAAGCCACACTTCCAGCTGGGACAGTTTCAGGAGCACCAAAGATTCGGGCCATGAGACGCATCTATGAACTGGAGACGGAAAAACGTGGTGTATACGCAGGAGCAATCGGTTACTTGTCTGCGACGGGTGATATGGATTTCGCTATCGCCATCCGAACCATGATTCTTAAAGATCAAACAGCCTATGTGCAGGCTGGGGCAGGGATTGTCTATGACTCTATCGCCCAAAATGAATACCAAGAAACCATTAACAAGGCTAAATCTATGACTAGAATTGGAGAACTAAGACCATGATTTTATTGATTGACAACTATGATTCTTTTACCTATAACTTGGCGCAATACATCGGGAATTTTGCAGAAGTGCAGGTCTTGAGAAATGACGATCCCAAGCTGTATGAAGAAGCTGAAAAAGCAGATGGTCTGGTTTTTTCTCCCGGTCCTGGTTGGCCGGTTGATGCGGGAAAGATGGAAGACATGATTCGTGACTTTGCAGGTAAGAAGCCGACTCTAGGGATTTGTTTGGGGCACCAAGCCATCGCAGAAGTCTTTGGTGGTAAGCTAGGTTTGGCTCCAAAGGTCATGCATGGGAAACAGAGCAATATCAGCTTTGAAGCGCCATCTGTTCTCTATCAAGGCATTGAGGATGGTCGTCCAGTCATGCGTTATCACAGCATTTTGATTGAAGAAATGCCAGAAGACTTTGAAGTGACAGCTCGTTCGACTGATGACCAAGCTATTATGGGAATTCAACACAAAAGCCTGCCGATTTATGGCTTCCAGTACCATCCAGAGAGTATCGGAACGCCAGATGGCTTGTCTTCTATTCGGAATTTTATCGAGAATGTTGTAAAGTGAGGAAACTAGGATGAAAGAGATTATTGAAAAACTAGCAAAATTTGAACATTTATCAGGTGTGGAAATGACGGACGTCATTGAGCGTATCGTAACTGGGCGTGTAACCGAAGCGCAGATTGCTTCTCTCCTTTTAGCTCTTAAGATGAAGGGGGAAACACCGGAAGAGCGCACAGCCATTGCACAAGTCATGAGAGGGCATGCCCAACACATTCCAACTGAGATTCATGACGCCATGGACAACTGTGGTACTGGTGGAGACAAGTCCTTCAGCTTTAACATTTCAACAACTGCAGCCTTTGTCTTGGCTGGTGGCGGCATTCACATGGCCAAGCACGGTAACCGTTCGATTTCCTCTAAATCAGGTTCGGCAGATGTCCTTCAAGCATTAGGCATCAATCTTGACCTCAAACCAGCTGAACTAGGTAAGGTCTTTGATAAAACTGGAATCGTCTTTCTCTTTGCTAAAAATATGCACCCAGCTATGAAATACATCATGCCAGCTCGCTTGGAATTGGGAATCCCAACAATCATGAACTTGACTGGTCCACTGATTCACCCAATGGCCTTGGAAACACAGCTGCTTGGCATTAGTCGTCCAGAACTTCTAGAAAGTACAGCTCAGGTTTTGAAAAATATGGGTCGCAAACGTGCCATTGTAGTAGCTGGTCCAGAAGGATTGGATGAAGCTGGTTTGAATGGAACTACCAGCATTGCCCTTCTTAAAAATGGAGAAATTACTTTGTCAACCTTTACCCCAGAAGATTTGGGAATGGAACGCATTGCCATTGAGGACATTCGTGGGGGAAATGCTCATGAGAATGCAGCCATTCTTGTTAGCGTTCTTCAAAATGAACCAAGTCCATTCTTGGAAACGACAGTCTTGAATGCTGGTCTTGGTTTCTATGCCAATGGTAAGGTAGCTAGTATCAAGGAAGGAGTTGCCTTGGCCCGTCAAGTGATTGCTAGTGGTAAGGCCCTAGAAAAACTCAGACTGTTACAGGAGTATCAAAAATGAGTCAGGAATTTTTAGCACGAATTTTGGAGCAGAAGGCGCGTGAGGTCGAGCAAATGGAGCTGGAGGAAATCCAGCCCTTGCGCCAGACTTATCGCTTGGCAGAATTTTTGAAGAATCACCAGGACCGTTTGCAGGTAATCGCTGAGGTCAAGAAGGCTAGCCCTAGTCTGGGAGATATCAATCTAGATGTGGATATTGTGCAACAGGCCCAGACTTATGAAGCGAACGGCGCAGTGATGATTTCGGTTTTGACAGATGAAGTTTTCTTTAAAGGACATTTGGATTATCTACGAGAGATTTCTAGTCAGGTGCAGATTCCGACGCTCAACAAGGACTTTATCATCGACGAAAAGCAAATCATCCGTGCTCGCAATGCCGGTGCAACAGTTATCTTGCTCATCGTCGCGGCCTTGTCAGAAGAACGGCTCAAGGAACTGTATGACTACGCGACAGAGCTTGGTCTGGAAGTCTTGGTGGAAACTCACAATCTAGCTGAACTAGAGGTAGCCCACAGACTGGGTGCTGAGATTATTGGGGTTAATAACCGCAACTTGACCACCTTTGAAGTCGACTTGCAGACCAGTGTAGACTTGGCCCAGTACTTTAAGGAAGGTCGCTATTACATTTCTGAATCTGCTATTTTCACAGGGCAGGATGCAAAACGAGTAGCACCATACTTTAACGGAATTTTGGTGGGAACAGCTCTCATGCAGGCAGAAGATGTAGCCCAGAGAATCAAGGAGTTGCAGATTGACAAAGGTTAAGATTTGTGGATTGTCGAACAAAGAAGCGGTAGAGACAGCCGTATCAGCAGGGGCAGACTACATCGGTTTTGTCTTCGCACCCAGTAAAAGACAGGTGACCTTGGAAGAGGCTGCTGAGCTGGCAAAGCTTATTCCTGCAGATATAAAAAAGGTTGGTGTATTTGTTTCACCAAGTCGAGCAGAATTGCTAGAAGCGATTGAAAAGGTTGGCTTGGACCTAGTTCAAGTTCACAGTCAGGTGGCGGATGAGTTGTTTGAGGATTTACCTTGTGCCAGCATTCAGGCTGTGCAGGTGGATGGAGAGGGGCATGTGCCTAATTCTCAGGCGGATTATCTCCTCTTTGATGCCCCTGTGGCTGGGAGTGGTAAGACCTTTGACTGGGGTCAACTGGATACGTCTGGACTAGCCCAGCCATTTTTCATCGCAGGTGGGCTTAATGAAGACAATGTAGCAAAAGCAATTCAACACTTTACTCCCTATGCAGTAGATGTATCGAGTGGAGTGGAGACAGATGGACAGAAAGATCAGGAAAAGATTAGAAGATTTATAGAGAGGGTAAAGCATGGCATATCAAGAACCAAATAAAGATGGATTTTACGGAAAATTCGGCGGACGTTTCGTCCCAGAAACATTGATGACAGCAGTTTTGGAGTTGGAAAAAGCTTATCGTGAAAGTCAGGCAGACCCAAGCTTCCAAGAGGAATTGAACCAACTTTTGCGCCAGTACGTAGGACGTGAAACTCCCCTTTACGATGCAAAAAACTTGACCCAGCATATCGGTGGAGCCAAGATTTATCTCAAACGGGAAGACCTCAACCATACAGGGGCCCACAAGATTAACAATGCCTTAGGGCAAGTTCTTCTGGCTAAACGTATGGGTAAAAAGAAAATTATCGCTGAAACTGGTGCTGGTCAGCACGGTGTGGCAACTGCAACAGCTGCAGCCCTCTTTAACATGGAATGTACCATCTATATGGGTGAGGAAGATGTCAAACGACAAGCTCTTAATGTCTTCCGTATGGAGCTTTTGGGAGCCAAGGTTGAGGCTGTGACAGATGGTTCGCGCGTGCTCAAGGATGCGGTTAATGCGGCCCTTCGTTCATGGGTGGCTAATATCGATGATACTCACTATATCCTTGGTTCTGCCTTGGGGCCTCATCCTTTCCCAGAAATCGTTCGTGACTTCCAAAGTGTCATCGGTCGAGAAGCCAAACAACAATACCGTGACTTAACAGGTCAAGATTTGCCAGATGCCCTAGTAGCTTGTGTTGGTGGTGGTTCTAATGCCATCGGTCTCTTCCATCCCTTTGTAGAAGATGAGTCTGTAGCTATGTATGGGGCTGAAGCAGCAGGACTAGGTGTGGATACAGAGCATCACGCAGCTACCTTGACCAAGGGTCGTCCGGGTGTTCTCCACGGTTCGCTTATGGATGTGCTCCAAGATGCACACGGACAAATCTTAGAAGCCTTTTCTATTTCAGCAGGTTTGGACTATCCTGGTATCGGTCCAGAACATTCTCACTACCACGATATCAAACGTGCCAGCTATGTTCCTGTGACAGATGAGGAAGCCTTGGAAGGATTCCAACTCTTGTCTCGCGTGGAAGGTATTATCCCAGCCTTGGAATCTAGCCATGCTATCGCCTTTGCAGTGAAATTGGCCAAAGAACTCGGACCAGACAAGTCTATGATTGTCTGCCTATCCGGTCGTGGGGACAAGGATGTAGTTCAAGTCAAAGACCGCTTGGAAGCAGATGAAGCAAAGAAGGGAGAAGTCCATGTCTAAGACACTAACAGAAAAATTGAATGCTATCAAAGCAACTGGAAAAGGAATTTTCGTTCCCTATATCATGGCTGGAGACCATGAGAAAGGTTTGAATGGTCTCGCTGAAACAATCCACTTTTTAGAAGATTTGGGTGTTTCAGCCATTGAAGTGGGTATTCCCTTTTCAGACCCTGTTGCAGATGGACCTGTGATCGAAGAAGCTGGCTTGCGCAGTCTAGCTCACGGAACTTCTACCCAGGCTTTGGTTGAAACCTTGAAAAGCATTCAGACTGAAGTGCCACTGGTCATCATGACCTACTTCAACCCCCTATTTCAGTATGGTGTTGAGAAATTTGTCAAAGATTTGGCAGATACAGCGGTTAAGGGATTGATTATCCCAGACCTGCCTCATGAACATGCCAACTTTGTGGAGCCTTTTTTGGCAGATACAGACATTGCCTTGATTCCCCTAGTTAGTTTGACGACAGGACTCGAGCGTCAAAAAGAGTTGATTGCAGGGGCAGAAGGCTTCGTCTATGCCGTTGCCATCAATGGGGTAACAGGAAAATCAGGAAATTACCGTGCAGACTTGGACAAGCACCTGGCGCAATTGCATCAAGTAGCTGACATTCCAGTCTTGACAGGTTTTGGCGTATCTAGTCAAGCAGATGTAGAACGCTTTAATGCGGTGTCAGATGGTGTTATCGTTGGTTCGAAAATTGTAAAAGCTCTCCACCAAGGAGAGCCGATTCAGGACTTTATCAAACAAGCAGTAGCTTACCAAAAATAATCACACAAGCAGCAAGTAAGAGGAAAGGCACAAAAGGAAGTCTTTCCTTTTTCTTTTGCGAAAGAAAGGCTAAAATCCCTGCCGCAGAAGCAAACTGAATCAAGATGAGTAATTCTGTCACGCTAAAGACGAGCGCACAAGAAGCCAGAAAGAGAAAATCCCCTGCACCCATGCGGATATCTATGAAATGAGCCATGATTCCAAGGATAATGAAGAAGACCATGACTAGATTCCAACCACAGAAAGCCATGAGGATTAGGTGGAAAGTCATCCAGACCAGCAAGGGATATTCCTGATGGCGAAAGTCATAGATTCCTAAGGTCAGGCCAGCAGTGATGAGGATGATTTGACCCAAGGAAATCCATCCCCAAGACCAAGCTAGAAAGAGGATTCCTAAGCCGAGTTCAAAGAGGGCATACCAGACAGGATAACGAATCTTGCAGTAGCGACAGCGAAAGCGATTAAATACCTGCGAGAGGTTAGGAATCAAATCCAACGGACGCAAGCGAGTCTGACAGGAATCGCAGTGACTAGCTGGTCGAATAATGGATTGCTCAGGAAAACGGTCAATGACCAAACCTAAGAAAGAAGCGAGAATGCTCCCGACAAGAAAAAAATAAAGATCAATCATACTTATCTATTCGTAAAAAATAGGAGAAGTAGTATAATGGAGAAACATAGATAAAATGGTGAGGTCAAGATGATGATTCGTTTTGAAGAAAATATGAGCACAGAAAATGCTCAGCACGTATGCCAATGGTCCAACTCCCTTGGCAAATCCTTTCAAGAACAATGGATGGGAACAATGATTCCTTTTCCCTTGACAAATCAAGTCTTGCAAGATTTGGAAGGAATCTTTTCAATCTTTGATGGGCGAGAGTTTGTTGGCCTTATCCAGAAAATCAGGCTAGAAGATAGGAATCTTCATATCGGGAGATTTTTTATCAACCCCCAGAAACAGGGGCAGGGCTTAGGTAGCCAGGCTTTAAGAAAATTTGTTGGTTTGGCCTTTGAAAATGAAGACATAGATACTATTTCTCTAAATGTCTACGAGGCAAATCAAACAGCTTACAATCTTTACCAAAAAGAAGGATTTGAAATCGTTCAAATGGTCGAAACACCTATACGAAAATACATCATGAAAAAGGGCAGATAACAGTCACTTGAGTTAGAGTTCCAAGGATTTTCAAGGAAAAGGAAGTTATCTTTCAAAGTTAGAAACAAGATTACTATGATTTCTTAGATAGAGGAGAAAAAATGTCGAGACCTAGAAAAATACGAATCTTGCTCGCTTCTGTACTTGCCTTAGTTGTTGGTATCACTCTTTATTTTCAGTATCAAAGCCACCAAGAACGGTTCCAATTAAAAACCTCCTTTGAAGAAAAGGACACTATAGCCGTCTTAAAACATTTAACGGATTCAGGGAGATATGCGTCTGACATTCGTAAAGCAGGCTATGTCGTTCCTCCCGACGGTGCCATTCGCTTGGATGGAGGAATTGACTCCATAGGGATAAAAGGAGACATTGATTTGAAAATGTTGAATCCTGGCAGGGATGAAGTCTCTGTTATATTTGAAACAATGGTAAATGAGGAAAAAATAAATGCCTACTATATTTTAGATAAGCAATTAACCCTAAAACGTAGATACTATTCTTATATTAGTAATCAAAATAAAGAAAGTGTGATGATATCTCAAGCCGAAGAAGAACGCTTATTAAAGATTGTTCGAAAAGAGTTGAAAGCTTTTCTAGATAAGATGTATCAGACTTTGTATGGTTGATGTTACTAGTGAGAAATGGAGGCGAGATTCTGTTTAGGATTTCAACGATAATGAGAAAGGAGGGACAAGAATGTTTACAGAATTGCTCTTTATTGTCTCTTTTGTGTTACTTTTACGTTTGTTTAAGAGTAGGCGCTCACGAACGATTATAGGAGTCTTGTATAGTTTGCTGCTAGTCTGGTTTGTCTTTTCCGTTTTGAACTATGGCAAATACACTCTTCAACCAGGTCAATCCGTCAACTTAAGAGTAAATCCCAGAACGCAAGATTTGGAATACTATTCAATCTTCATCTTGAAGAAAAATGATTCAAGCAGAATTAAATTAACTGGCTCTAGTGTTTGGAGTGAGAGTAATGGTGATGTTTACTATGAAGTAGAGGGACAAAAAATTACAAAAAGCCATGGTTTCGATGAGGAGGATGAAGAACTTCCAAACAACCAAGCAGATATTTATTTAGAAAAAGATGGAGTTGTTGTGAGTTACCAAGGTGAAAAAGTGTTTGATGCCACCAATAACAAGCCCTACACGATAACCATTACCAATGTAGACAACCAACCAGCCCAATTTGAAGCTCAGGTGGTGGATAAGTAAGCACGTCTAGTAGTGTGTAAGCTTTTAAATGTTCTTTCTTTAAAAGGGAGATATTATTTTAAGTAAACAAAAAAGCCTTGATTCCAAGGCTTTTCCTGTTGTATGTAGATGCCCCCATGGATTTGGGAGACTATATCATCTTGAAAGTAATTAAAAAGTTGAAATATAAGTGATTTTAGGTATTTTCAATGTCATGATTTAAAAATGGGACAAAAGTGGGGCAAAAACCATACAGATTCTAAACTGTATGGTTCTTTTTTTATCTAACCAAGAAAGGTTAAAACTTATTAAAACAAATGCAATCAACTGTTGAAAACTTTTTAGTCCGTGTAATATAAAAACAAGTAAAAAGTTGAACTATAGGGAATATTGTGTCATAATAGGTAATAGATGAATAATTAATAGATTGGAAATAATGCTTTCTTACCTTAACAAGTTGAATTGGTTATACATTTTTTCGTCGCAATTGTGTCTATCTCTCGAGTTTAGCTAGTTTTTATAAGCTCTGGTTTCTAATCAATATAACAAATTTTAGAAGTGCATAAGACAAGATGGTGACATTACTACAGTCATTTCTAGTCACCATATGTTGCTGGCACAGGCTGTTTGTAGTGTTGGCTATTTACTAGTCAGTTTAATCGGAGTGTTTAATTTTTATTGTTGAAAGGTTTTTATATGGCGAAAATTCTATCTTTAGGTCTGACAGGTAAGAAATTACTTGCTCAGGGGTTCTTGTTTGTTCTGCTAGGTCTCATCTTGATGGTCACGGGGACTTGGTTGCCAGTAAAGGTTATTCGACTGGTTCTGTTTTTAGCTTGGATAGCAACGGTCTTAGATTTAGTATTACGTATTTTCAAAAAAAGTCAGTCAACGGACACCTTGGGAGTTGCACTGGTTAAATTGTTAGTGCTGGGATATTTGCTTGGCTCCAATCTTGCGACGGATGTGCCGATTTATATTTTGGCTCTTGTGATTGGAGTTTATCAGATTTTTCATGCTAGTATTAACCTTGTCACCTATGTTCTCTACCGCAAAAACAAAATTCGACCTCGTTTTCGTCTCTTACTAGATGGACTCGTACTAGTTTTTCTTGGTGGGACTAGTCTTTTGTCCTCTACAGGAAATTCTGTCTTTCAACTCTTTGTATTAGGGGCTTATTTTTTCCTTTATGGTGTGTCCAATATCCGTGATGGTTTCTTGTTTGAGGAGGAAATTGGGAAAAACCATCTCAAACGTCGCATTAGAATTAGCTTACCTATTGTCCTAGCCGCTCTCATCCCTGCAAGAACTTTAGCAAAAATTAACAAATTTATGCTGGAAAATGCTGATGAGGAAGAAGATATCCATCTTGGAATAGTGAAGTCTGGTAAGACAGCAGAGCTAGAAATTTTTGTTCATACAGCTGAGACCTCCCTGTTTTCAGCTATTGGTCATGTGGATATCTGCTATCAGGGCCGTGTTATTTCTTATGGCAACTATGATCCGTCATCTGAGACCTTATTTGGTATGGTAGGAGATGGTGTCTTATATTTCTGTGACCGCGATAAGTACATTGATCTATGTAAACGTGAGAGTCAAAAAACACTTTTTGGTTACGGAATAGATTTGACACCTGAAATGGAAAAAGCAGTTCAGAAAAAGTTGGCTGAATTGAAACAACTGACGATTCCATGGGAGCCAAGTGCGGATAAAATCACGACAGGTGATGGTAAGGAAGACTACACCTACGCTTATAAAATCAGACATGAGACAGATGGGGAACTTTATAAATTTATCAAATCTAAGTTTAAATCCTACTTTGTCTTATCTACAAACTGTGTGCTCTTGGCTGATACCATAGTCGGTCAGGCTGGCACCGATATCCTCTCACCCAAAGGATTTATCGCTCCAGGAACTTACCAAGCCTACCTTAATCGAGAGTTTGAAAAACCAAATAGTATAGTCGTATCTAAACATGTTTATTAAGGAGAATTTATGAACTTAGTAAAAAAATACACCCCGTTAATACTTTTTATAGGGCTGGTTGCTCTTGTAATTCTGAATGCATCGAGCTTTATATCAGGAGCAATCTCTCTCTTTGATGTAATATCAACCTTGATTTATGGTGCTGTTATTGCTTTTGTGCTTAATGTTCCTATGAAAAAAATTGAACAGTACTTAGTTAAATTGAAGGTAAAGGCAGAGTTGCGTCGTCCGATTGCCATGGTACTTGTTTTCCTAGCTCTTATCTTAATCGTGATTGCTCTTTTGGTTTTGGTGCTGCCAACCCTAGCCCAGACTATTAGTCAGCTGGGAACAGTCCTTTCAACAGTCCTTACTCAACTTGGGAAATTGCTAGGCAGCTCGGAATTTGTAACCAAAGACATGTTGTCAACTATCGTATCAGGCATACAGGGACAATCTAGTTCTATTAGCCAAGCTTTGATAGGTTTTTTATCAGGTCTGACTAGTAATATCGGCAATATTTTTTCAAGTTTGATGAATGCCTTTTTGATTATAGTCTTCACCTTTTCATTTTTATCCAGTAAGGAACATCTGGCAGCGATGACGAGTCGACTTCTAAAAGTTTTTCTTCCAGAGAAGGTGGTGATAAAGTTGACTTACATTGGACAAGTAGCACTAGAGACTTATGACCAATTTTTGATGATTCAGCTGATTGAAGCAGTTATCATAGGAGTTATGATAGCGGTTGGTTACAGCGTGTTTGGGATACCCTATGGAGTAATGACAGGTATCTTTGCAGGAGTGCTATCGTTCATTCCTTATGTAGGGCCTATGATTGCTTGTGTTGTGGGAGCGATTTTTATCTTCACAGTGAGTCCTACTCAAGCCTTACTTTCTCTTCTTCTATATCAAGTTATACAGCTGATTGAAGGAAACCTTATTTATCCTAGAGTTGTAGGTCAGTCTATTGGTTTGCCAGCTATTTTCACGCTTGCGGCTGCTAGTATTGGAGGCAATCTCTTTGGCTTACTTGGGATGATATTCTTTACACCGATATTTGCTGTTATCTATCGATTGGTTAAGGAATTTGTCGTTGCAAAGGAAAATCAGCTAGATTAAGAAAAACTAAATTTAATAAGATATACTGAGAAGAGAGTGAGAGATTCTCTTCTCTTTTATTTTTAAATACTTTTCTACAAAAAGCTATTAGACGTTAAAAAAAGCCTTGGTTTCAAGGCTTATTTCTGTTGATTTAGATGTGCCCCCTGCAGGGCTCGAACCTGCGCCCCATAGCTTAAGAGTCTACTGCTCTACCAACTGAGCTAAGGAGGCAACAGAAAAAGCTGAGAATGTAACTTCCCAGCTATTTTAATATGCCCAAAATGGCAGCTAGATTATTTACGAAAGGCATCAAGGATATAGGTGAAACCAACAATTAAAAATGCAAAGGCAACGACATAAACGACAAAGACACTTGTAGCTACTGGATTGAACAAAATCACTAGACCTAGTAAAAATGCAAGCAACGCTATCCACATGATATGGTTGCCAATAATAGGGAAAATCAATCCCAGACGATTGCCTTTAAAGAAAGCTATAATGGCTTCTACAATTAACCAAATTCCTAAAATAGTTGGAATGACAACTGGCAGCGTCACAAAGCCATAGGCAACGAGGTAAAGAGCTAAGAGAAGATTAACAATCCCTTGGAAAAGATGAGCTGGTGAGCGAAGCACTTTTGGTACAGAGAAATAGCCTAAAATAGCTGCTATAGAAGCAACCAGTAAACCAAATGCAATCCACCAGCTGTAAGCAACAAGATTAGCTACTGGGTCTGTAAATAGAAAGAGTGCTAAAAGGACAAAAATAACTCCTGCAAGGAATAGCGATAAACGATTAGAAAATTTCATTTCAATACCCCCTATATAGTATAGTATAGTTTGATAATAAACATATTATACACCTTTTTAGAGGAAATATCAATAAACAAAATGGAAAATTTGGAAGTTTCAGTCTGATTTATGAAAAGAAAATCAGTTTTTATTATTTTGAAAATAAAAAGAGAAGATAAAATTTGTCTTCTCTACATGAAAATATTGTATGGCATCAAAGCAAAAGTAACTGGCTTTACACTATTTGTAAAGATGTAATTTGGTTCAAAAAGAAAAGATAGATTTAAAAGTGGGGCAAATGATGAGGCAAATCAGTTATAGATAAGCAAAAAAGCCTTGGTTATCAAGGCTTTTCCTGTTGTATTTAGATGCCCCCTACAGGGATCGAACCTGTGACCCACGGATTAAGAGTCCGCTGCTCTGCCAGCTGAGCTAAGGAGGCAAAGAAAAAGCTGTATTGGTGCCGAAACTTCACGGTTTGTATTGAACCCGCGCAATTAAGCAGGTGGGCAACTCGCTCTAACTGAAGCTGTTTCCGTGTGAGACGGCCTACATGCTGTTAGAAGACTTTTGTTTCCCTAATAATACAAAAAATAGTCGGTCAACACTTAAGTGTGAAGTCGTACACCACAGCGTTTCTATGTTTATATGATACCACTTTTTCAAAAAAAATCAAGAGGAAAATGCAATTATTTGAAAAGGATTTCACAAGTCCCGTAATTTATCAATGGTTTCCTTGCGTTGAGCTAAAGCCCGTTCGTATTTGCCAGTATCTTCCGGAGTGAAGTAGTGCTGATCTTTAATTTTTTCTGGCAGATAGTCCTGCTTGACCCAGTTTCCAGGATAGTTGTGCGGATAGAGATAGTTTTGCGCATTCCCTAGTTCCTTGCTTCCACTGTAGTGGCCATCGCGCAGGTGGCGCGGAATAGGTAAATGACCTGATGTTTTGAGGTCAGCAAGGGCCTTGTCCATAGCGACGTAGGCTGAGTTGGACTTGGGTGACAGGGCCAAGTCAATTACGGCATTGGCAATGAGAATGCGAGCTTCTGGGAAGCCTATCTTTTGAGCAGCATCTAGAGCAGTTACAGTATGGATCTGAGCTTCAGGATTGGCCAAACCGATATCTTCATAAGCGATGACGGTCAAACGACGAGCGAGACTAGGCAAATCTCCAGCCTCAATCAAGCGGGCAGCATAGTGGAGACTGGCATCCACATCCGAACCACGGATGGACTTTTGTAAAGCAGAGAGAACATCATAATGTCCATCCCCATCCTTATCCATGGTAATGTAACTCCGTTGGAGGCTGTTTTCCATGATATCCAGTGTGATATGGCGGATGCCCTTGTCATTCTCGGGAGTAGAGAGAACGGCTAAGTCTAGTGAATTAAAGGCAGAACGCAGGTCTCCATTTGTAGAGGTAGCGATGAAATCCAGTGCATCCTCATCTAGCTCAACTGGGAAATCAAATCCACGTTCAGGGTCAGTTAGAGCGATTCGAATCGCCTCTTTAACATCTTGATTAGACAAGGGTTCTAACTCAAAAATCTGAACACGACTGCGAATGGCTGGAGTGACAGAAAAGAAAGGATTTTCAGTCGTAGCACCAATCATGATGACCAGACCACTTTCCAAGAGGGGAAGTAGAAAGTCTTGCTTGGTTTTATCTAGTCGGTGAATCTCGTCCAGTAGTAGGACCAATCCACCGGAGAATTTAGCTTCTTCGGCGATTTCTTGTAGTCGCTTTTTACTATCAACAGTCGCATTGAAGGTCCGAAAGGCATACTTGGTCGTTCCAGCGATGGCAGAGGCAATACTGGTCTTGCCAATACCTGGAGGTCCGTAGAGAATCATGGAGGACAGACGATTGGCTTCCACCATGCGACGGATAATTTTTCCAGGTCCGACTAGATGCTCCTGACCGATGACCTGGTCAATGGTTTTTGGGCGCATGCGAAGCGCGAGATTGTCTGGCATAGCAGTCCTTTCTAACGTGGATTTTCTGATGTATATGTGGTAAGATGGTAGTATCTATTTTAGCATATTTCCGAGCAATCGGGACGATTTAAGAGTCGCATAGAAAGAGGACAAAATGGCAACATACGGATTTTTAGATGTTTTAGAGGAAGAGTTGGAGAAGAATTTTCCCTTTGACTTTGAGATTAGTTGGGACAAGCGCAACCACGCGGTTGAAGTGAGTTTTCTATTGGAAGCGCAAAATGCTGCAGGTGTGGAGATGGTGGATGAAGATGGAGAGGTTTCGTCAGATGACATTCTCTTTGAAGAAGCAGTGCTTTTTTACAATCCTGCCAAATCAACAGTCAATGAAGAAGACTATTTGACTGTCATCCCTTACTTGCCTAAAAAAGGATTTTCTCGCGAATTTTTAGCTTATTTTGCGCTATTCCTTAAAGATACTGCTGAGGTTGGGCTAGATGCCCTCATGGACTTTTTGGAAGACCCAGAAGCAGAAGAATTTGTCATGGAATGGAACCAAGAAGTCTTTGAAGAAGGAAAAGTTGGATTGGAAGAGGGAGGGTTTTATCCTTATCCGAGATATTAGGAGTTGGTTGGAGATTTTATGAAGAAAATTGGGATTTATTTGGTTTATGTGCTAGCTGTTGTCTTTATTATGCTAGCTTTTGCTTGTGGAACCATCGCATTTGCAGAGTTGGGCTATTCTGCATTATTAGTTTTTAGTTTTGGTTATGCTTTTGCTTTTCTAAGCATGTATGTAATCTTGATTCTTCATGAGCTTGGTCATGCATTTTGTGGTTATCTGACAGGCTATCGTCTGGTGGCTTTTGGATTAGGGAACTTTCTTTTAACCAAAAAGTCAGGAAGGCTTCATCTTAGTCGAACAGCAGTTATAAAAAATGTTGGTGCTCAGTATATTGGATTGAAAGAAGATGAAAGCGATCAAAGAATCATCCTGATGCTTTCAGGAGGCTTGATGGTTCATCTCAGCTTGATATTATTGGCGATAGTGTTTGGATTTTTGACAAGAAGCTGGTATTTTGCAGGGACTTGGATTTTTCTTAATTTGTCTTTCTTCCTAAATAACATTTTGCCAGTCGGCATCACCGATGGAGCGAAAATTTGGGAATTGCTACAACAACCTGAAAATACCAAATACGCCTACCTAATGTTGAGGCATTCTGCCCAGACCTTGCTAGCTCCTCAAGAATATGATTTAAAAGACTTTATCATGTCTGTTGATGAGGATGTGAGAGGAAGTTTTGCAGAAAGTGTTCGGACTCTTCAGGGATTGGTATTCATATTGGATGATAATATAGAGCTTGCAAAGCAACAGTTTCAGTCTGTGTTAGAGAAAACAGATAATCCAATGTCTAAAACTAGTTCTCAATTATACCTTCTTCAAGTTGCTCTGATGGAAGGAGATAATAAGAATGCGGAAGAATATGCAAGTATTCGAGGGGTCAAATCCTTTTTATCTATAAAAACAGCAGATATGCAGGTCATTCAAGCTTGGTATCAATTTAAAGTAAAGAAAGATGTAGTTCAAACTCACAAGGCTATGAAGATTGCTAGACAGAAAATGGCTAGTAGTAGAATGTTACGAAACGAGAAACAATACTATGAAAACTGGTTAGCAGAGTTGGAGAAAGAATTATCCGAAGGAGTCTGATATGGAAATAGAAATTTCTGATTTTACAGGTTGCAAAATTGCCCTCTTTTGTGAGGATAGGATTTTAACTATCTTGCGTGATGATAAGGCAAGCATTCCTTGGCCCAATATGTGGGAATTGCCAGGTGGCGGACGAGAGGGTGATGAAAGTCCTTTTGAGTGCGCGGCGCGTGAAGTTTATGAAGAACTGGGAATTAAGCTGACTGAGGATTGTCTGCTTTGGAGCAAGGTGTACCCAAGTATGCTTTTTGAGGGGAAGAAATCCGTTTTTCTAGTGGGAAAGTTGACTAAGGAACAGTTTGACAAGATTGTCTTTGGTGATGAAGGGCAGGGATATAGACTGATGAGCGTTGAGGAGTTTCTTGGCTCAGATAAGGTTGTACCCCAGTTGCAGGATAGGGTGAGGGATTATTTGGAGAGAGACTATGATTAAACTTGTCCGAGCAGGAGCAGAAGATTTAGAAACCGTAATTGCAATTCAAAGGGCTAGCTTTAAGGCTGTCTATGAGAAATATCAAGATGAGTATGATCCCTATCTAGAGGATCGTGAACGAATCAAGTGGAAATTGGTTGAGCGTCCTAATAGCTATTACTACTTTGTGAAAGAAAAGGACGAAAATATCGGATTTTTACGAGTTCAGACCAATGAGGAATTGACGGAGGCTTGGTTGGGAACGGCAGCGATTTTGCCCCAGTATCAAGGAAAAGGTTATGGTTCTGAGGGATTGAGATTACTGGAAAAGGAATTTCCAACGATTAAACAGTGGGATTTGTGTACGGTATTACAGGATGCGGGCATGGTCGCCTTTTATGAGAAAAATGGCTACCGTCAAACCCATATCGAGCCTGAAAAAGAAGGTATGGATATGGTTTACATGAATAAAATGATTGATAAATAGAAAGGATGGTTCGGTTACATTTCTAAACTGAACCCGCCCTAAACACTGTGCCAAAAAGATAAACGTCTCATAGACACAAGCGTCTTCAGAGACTTTCCTATTTTGGCTTTGTGTTTTACGGGCTTGGTATCTTAATGATGGAAACATGGCAAGAGTTAAAAGTAACAGTTAAGCGTGAGGGAGAGGAATTGGTTTCCAATCTCTTAATTGAGTTAGGTGCCCAAGGTGTTGCGATTGAAGACAGCATGGACTATGTGGGGAATGTCGACCGTTTTGGTGAGATTTTCCCAGAGGTCGAGCAACATGAAGAAATCGTAGTGACCGCCTACTATCCTGATACGGTTGATGTAGCAGTGGTTGAGGCAGATTTGCAGGCTCGCCTGGCAGAATTAACTGATTTTATGGATCTAGGAGAGGTCAAGATGGGCACGACTGCCTTGGCTGAGGAAGACTGGGCAGACAACTGGAAGAAATACTATGAGCCAGCTCGCATCACTCACGACTTGACCATTGTGCCGTCCTGGACGGACTACGAGGCGGCTGCTGGAGAAAAGATTATCAAGCTGGATCCAGGCATGGCTTTTGGGACTGGAACGCATCCAACGACCAAGATGAGCCTTTTCGCCTTGGAGCAGGTTCTTCGTGGCGGCGAAACGGTGCTTGATGTAGGAACTGGTTCAGGTGTTCTTTCTATTGCCAGCTCGCTTCTGGGTGCCAAGGAAATCTTCGCCTATGACCTGGATGATGTGGCGGTTCGTGTCGCTCAGGAAAATATCGAGCTCAACCCTGGCATGGAAAACATCCATGTTGCTACTGGAGATTTGCTCAAGGGTGTGGAGATTGAAGCAGATGTCATTGTGGCCAATATCTTGGCGGATATTCTCATTCATCTGACAGATGATGCTTATCGTTTGGTCAAGAACGAAGGCTACCTGATCATGAGTGGGATTATCAAGGACAAGTGGGACATGGTGCGCGAGTCAGCTGAGTCAGCTGGATTTTTCCTTGAAACCCACATGATTCAAGGGGAATGGAATGCCTGTGTCTTTAAGAAGACCAAGGATATTTCTGGTGTGATTGGAGGCTAGCATGCAGCAGTATTTTGTCAAAGGCAGTGCAATCTCTCCTGTAACTATCGAGGACAAGGAAACCATCAAGCATATGTTTCAGGTCATGCGGCTGAAAGAAGAGGATGAGGTGACCTTAGTCTTTGATGATGGCATCAAGCGCTTGGCGCGCGTGCTGGATGTGGAAGCATGTCAGTTTGAATTGGTCCAAGAATTAGCGGACAATGTGGAACTGCCCGTTCAAGTCACCATCGCATCTGGATTTCCCAAGGGAGACAAGCTGGAGTTTATTACTCAGAAAGTAACAGAACTAGGCGCTAGCCAAATCTGGGCCTTTCCTGCCGATTGGTCAGTTGCCAAATGGGACGGCAAGAAACTAGGCAAGAAAGTCGAAAAACTAGAAAAAATCGCTCTTGGAGCAGCCGAACAAAGCAAACGTAATATCGTTCCAAGTGTCAAACTTTTTGAGAAAAAAGCAGACTTTCTAGCGCAACTGGATCAGTTCGACTCTATCGTAGTGGCTTACGAAGAATCAGCAAAAGAAAGAGAAGCCGCTGCGCTCCTGCAAGCAGTCACAGGTCTTGAAAAAGGAGCCAAATTGCTCTTTATCTTTGGTCCAGAAGGCGGTCTCTCACCTACAGAAATCGAGAGTTTTGAAGCTAAAGGAGCCGTTTTGGCGGGACTTGGTCCTCGCATCTTGCGAGCTGAAACAGCGCCACTTTACGCCTTATCAGCCCTTAGTGTTTTAGTAGAATTAGAGAAATAAGAGGAAGAAAATGGAACAAAAAAACCGTTCAGAATTTCCAGAAAAGGAACTTTGGGACTTAACAGCCCTATACCAAGACCGTGAGGATTTCTTGCGTGCAATCGAGAAAACGCGCGAAGACATCAACCAATTTAGCCGTGATTACAAGAGTAATCTTCACACTTTTGAGGATTTTGAGAAGGCCTTTGAGGAATTGGAACAAATCTATATCCAGATGAGTCATATTGGCAATTATGCCTTTATGCCTCAGACGACAGACTATAGCAATGAAGAGTTCGCCAATATCGCCCAAGCTGGGATGGAATTTGAGACAGATGCCAGTGTAGCCTTGACCTTCTTTGACGATGCCTTGGTGGCAGCAGACGAGGAAGTCTTGGACCGTTTGGGTGAGCTGCCACACTTAACGGCAGCCATTCGTCAGGCCAAAATCAAAAAAGCCCACTACCTAGGTGCGGATGTGGAAAAGGCTTTGACAAATCTGGGTGAAGTCTTCTACAGTCCACAGGATATTTACACCAAGATGCGAGCTGGGGACTTTGAGATGGCTGACTTTGAAGCCCATGGCAAAACCTACAAAAACAGCTTTGTGACCTATGAAAATTTCTACCAAAACCACGAGGACGCTGATGTTCGTGAGAAATCTTTCTGTTCCTTCTCAGAGGGACTTCGTAAGCACCAAAATACGGCTGCGGCAACCTACTTAGCTCAGGTCAAGTCTGAAAAACTGTTGGCAGATATGAAGGGCTACGACTCGGTTTTTGATTATCTTCTAGCTGAGCAAGAAGTGGACCGTGCCATGTTTGACCGTCAGATTGACCTCATCATGAAGGACTTTGCACCAGTTGCTCAGAGATACCTCAAGCATGTTGCCAAGGTCAATGGTCTTGAAAAGATGACCTTTGCAGACTGGAAATTGGACTTGGACAGCGCCCTTAATCCTGAAGTGACTATTGATGACGCCTATGATTTGGTCATGAAGTCAGTAGAACCTTTGGGACAAGAATATTGTCAGGAAGTTGCGCGCTATCAAGAAGAACGCTGGGTGGACTTTGCTGCTAATAGTGGCAAGGATTCTGGTGGTTATGCGGCGGATCCGTATCGCGTGCACCCTTATGTCCTCATGAGCTGGACTGGTCGTTTGAGTGATGTCTATACCTTGATTCATGAAATCGGACATTCTGGTCAATTTATCTTTTCTGACAATCACCAAAGTTACTTCAATGCCCATATGTCGACCTACTACGTCGAAGCGCCATCAACCTTCAATGAATTGCTTTTAAGTGATTACTTGGAACACCAATCTGACGACCCACGTCAAAAACGCTTCGCTCTTGCTCACCGCTTGACAGATACCTACTTCCATAATTTCATCACCCACCTCTTGGAAGCAGCCTTTCAGCGTAAGGTTTATACATTGATTGAAGAAGGGGAAACCTTTGGAGCAAGCAAGCTCAACAGCATTATGAAGGAAGTCTTGACAGATTTCTGGGGAGATGCCATTGAAATTGACGACGATGCGGCACTCACTTGGATGCGCCAAGCTCACTACTATATGGGCTTGTATAGCTACACCTACTCGGCAGGGCTAGTCATCTCGACTGCAGGTTACCTTCATCTGAAACATTCAGCAACTGGAGCTGAAGACTGGCTCAATCTCCTCAAATCAGGTGGAAGCAAGACACCGCTTGAGTCAGCCCTGATTATCGGAGCGGATATCTCAACAGACAAACCACTCCGTGATACGATTCAGTTTCTGTCTGAAACAGTTGACCAGATTATCGCCTACAGTGCTGAGTTGGGGGAGTAAAGAGGATTTAGGATAAGGATATGAACAGAGAATGGCTTTTTGATAAGTTACTAGAAATGTAGAGGTATTGACCATGTATCAAGAGTTACTTAGAAAAATAGCAGAAGAAAAACCGAGCTATCGTCAAGAAGAACTCCAGTGGTTACTTGATCACATAGGGGATCCCAATCCAGAGATTCGTGATGAATTGGTTTTTACGAGTTTGGCTAGAGGGATTCAAGAAGAGTTGTTTTCCCTTGAGCAATTTCAGTTTATTTCAGAAGAGGTCTCCTCTGATGAAGGTCTATACAAAGAGATTGATAGTAGAGGAGTTTCGGCCCTTAAACGTTCTTTTAGGGCGCTTATTTATGCCAATCTTTTGTCTGCAGATGGTAACGAGCACTCTCTTTTCTATAAAGGATTAAAAGCTGATATAAGAAATGCTATGCTATCTCAAGGTTTGTATTACTTAAAAAAAGAAAAGGATACGACAGGTTTTTCAAGTCAGTATGGTTGGGTTCACGCTTTTGCGCATGGAGCGGATCTCTTGACGGAAGTCGTTTGTCATCCAGATTTTCCTAGTAACAGAGTTTCTGAAGTATTTGATGTACTGGGTCAACTATTTAAAAGAATTACCATTCGTTTTACAAATGATGAGGATTGGCGCTTAGCGAGAGTACTTTATGAACCCATTTTGCAAGGGAAATTAGAGCAGGAACAAGTAGCTTCTTGGGTAAAAACTATTGACTTTCCGATAGAAGAGAGGGAAGATTTTTATAAATTTTCCAACTTCAGATCCTGTCTGTTGGAAGTCTATATCCAACTTGACCAGAGAAATAGTTTGCAAAATGACTTGAAAGAAGCCATTCAATCCTTTCAGTACTAAGGATAAGCGAGTCGTTTCATAATTTTCAAATAACTTTCCAGTCAATTTTCTTGAAACCCTTTCCTTCTTTTGATAGACTAATACATAGTTTGAAAAAAGGAGACTTATCATGAAAAAATTTGTTGCTGAATTAATCGGTACATTTATGCTTGTGTTCATCGGAACAGGAGCCGTTGTTTTTGGAAATGGTCTTAATGGTCTTGGACACCTTGGAATTGCTTTTGCCTTTGGTTTAGCAATTGTGGTTGCAGCTTTCTCAATCGGAACTGTTTCAGGTGCTCACTTGAACCCAGCCGTTTCGATCGCTATGTTTGTAAACAAACGCTTGTCATCTTCAGAACTTGTAAACTACATCCTTGGACAAGTAGTTGGAGCTTTCCTTGCGTCAGCTGCAGTATTCTTCCTCTTGTCTAACTCAGGCATGTCAACTGCTAGCCTTGGTGAAAATGCCTTGGCAAACGGTGTCACTGTCTTTGGTGGATTCTTGTTTGAAGTCATCGCAACTTTCTTGTTTGTCCTAGTTATCATGACTGTCACTTCAGCAAGCAAGGGCAATGGCGCAATCGCTGGTTTGGTAATCGGTTTGTCCTTGATGGCGATGATCCTTGTTGGATTGAACATTACTGGCCTTTCAGTAAACCCAGCTCGTAGCTTGGCACCTGCTGTCTTTGTAGGTGGCGCAGCTCTTCAACAAGTTTGGATTTTCATCCTTGCCCCAATCGTTGGTGGCGTTCTTGCAGCACTTGTTGCGAAAAATTTCCTTGGAACAGAAGAATAAGAAACGAAAAAAGAGTCCTGTTCTCAGTTTGAGGAACAGGGCTTTTTCGTATTATACTCTTTGAAAATCTCTTTAAACCACGTCAGCTTCCATCTGCAACCTCAAAACACTGTTTTGAGCTGACTTCTTCAGTCTTATCTATAACCTCAAAGCAGTGCTTTGAGCAACCTGCGGCTAGCTTCCTAGTTTGCTCTTTGATTTTCATTGAGTATGAGTTTAACGGTTGTCAATTTTCTCTGGGTAGAGGTCGTGTTGGAAGAGACGCTGTTCTGCCAAGCCTTCATACTTAGTTCCAGGTCTACCGTAGTTGTAGTAAGGGTCGATTGAGATACCACCACGCGGAGTGAATTTTCCCCATACCTCTAAATAGCGAGGGTCTAGCAAGTTGACCAAATCTTTCCCGATAGTGTTGATACAGTTTTCATGAAAATCTCCATGATTTCGATAGCTAAAGAGGTAGAGTTTGAGGGATTTTGATTCGATGCAGAGCTTGTCAGGAATGTAGGAAATATAAATGGTCGCAAAGTCTGGCTGAGCGGTGATTGGGCAAAGCGAGGTAAATTCAGGACAGTTGAATTTGATGAAATAGTCATTTTCAACATGACGATTGTCAAAAGATTCAAGGACTTCTGGTTGATAGTCAAAAATGTAGTTGGTTTCTTTGTTGCCCAGTAGGCTTAGGTTTTTCATTTCTTCTTGTTGTGACATGATTTTTTCTTTCTAATCTAAACACCACGTTGGTTGTCGTAGAGGAGGGTATGGAGTTGAGGAAGGACGCGGACATTGCCCCAGCTATCGTCAGCAGCGACGCGTTCCCAGAGTTCTTTGAGACGGTCTAGTTGGTCTTGAACAATATTACCTGTAGCCTTGGGCTCAGGATTTCCAGCCGATAAGAAGAGGACATCTGGTTGGTAACGTTCTTGAATCCCTTTAGCAAAGGCCAAATCGGCATCATCAAAGACAGGGATTTTAAAGGTGACCTTGTCTGGATCCAATTGGGAAACGATAAAGTCTAAAGTCTCGAAGTTGACTTCCATCTTGGATGAGGGAGGTTTGGGGCTCAGAGTGACTTGGTCAATATCTTTTAACCAATTTTGCCAGCGAGAACCTTGGGTCTCAACAGCAAGGGTGACCCCACGTTCTTTGAGCTTGGTGACGAGTTCGGCCATATTGGCTGCTAGGATAGCGGGATTTCCCCCAGACAGGGTGACGTAGTCGTAGCTTCCTAGCTTATCTAAGGCAGCAATGACTTCATCAGCGGTCATGCGAGTTGGCTTTTCAGAACCATCCCAAGTAAAGGCAGAGTCGCACCAGTCGCAATGGTAGTCGCAACCAGTAGTACGGACAAACATGGTTTTCTGCCCGATAGCACGACCTTCACCTTGAAAGGTAGGGCCAAAAATTTCCAGAACTGGTAGTTTGAGGACACGTTCCCTAGTCATCTAACCACTCCCGTCTAAACTCTGCAAAGGCAGTCGGAGTTTCATAGAGGCGAACGTATTCCAAACGGAGACCGCGCTCGTCGGGCAACTCTTGACTCATGGTTTGGAAAATCCAGTAAACCATATTTTCAGCAGTCGTGTTCATATAAGGCAGGGTTTCATTGAGATAGCGATGATCCAAGTGGGGCTCTAAGTAGTTCTTGTAGATCGCTTTGATATCTCCAAAATCGTAGGTCATGCCACGTTCATCTAAAAATCCACTGACAGCAATCTGTAGATGATAGGTGTGGCCGTGCAGGGATTTGCATTTCCCTTCATAGTGAAAGAGATGGTGGGCAGCATCGAAGGTAAATTCTTTTGATACCAAGGTTCTGTGAGGGTTGTAGATCAGAGACTCCCCGGTTTCCTGTTTGATTTCTTTAGGTGCGAAAAACACTAATTTGCTCCTTTCTGGGAAAGATAGAGGTCTAAGCCATGCTGACGTAGGTGGCAGGCTGGACAATCTCCACAGCCACTTCCGATAATCCCATTGTAGCAGGTCAAGGTCTTTTCACGAACATAGTCAAAGGAACCGAGTTGGTCGGCTAATTCCCAAGTTTCAGCCTTGTCTAGCCACATGAGAGGTGTTTGGATAACGAAGTCGTAATCCATGGCAAGGTTGAGGGTGACATTAAGAGATTTGACAAAGACATCACGGCAGTCAGGGTAGCCTGAGAAATCTGTCTCGCAAACACCTGTCACGATGTCTTTAATACCAAGTTGTTTGGCAAGAACTGCCGCAAAGGACAGAAAGAGGTGGTTGCGACCGTCAACGAAAGTATTGGGAACCTCTCCCTCTTTTTGCTCGATTTCCATATCAGAGGTCAAGGCATTTTCAGTGATTTGTCCCAGAAGAGACATATCTAAGATGTGATGACGAATACCTTGTTCCTTAGCGATTTCTTCAGCAACTTGAATTTCGAGATGATGGCGTTGGCCGTAGGCAAAGGTGACGGCTTCGACTGTTTCATAGTGTTCTTTAGCCCAAAAGAGGCAGGTTGTGGAATCTTGACCGCCACTAAAGACGACCAAGGCTGATTGACGTTTCATAGTACTCCTTCCAAAATGGGAAATGTTCAGAGCACGCAAAAAGCTCCCTTGAGGGGAGCTAAAAAATACCAAGTAGAGGTTTTTTTTAGCGATGGCTTGTCCCAAACATCGTAATATTCTACCTACAGTCTAGCATATTTTTTGAAAAATGGCAAAGGGCAAGAAAAAAGAGACCAAATGAAGCACTTGGTCTCTCGTGTGATTAGCTCAATTCAGCAACGATGGCCTTGATTTGTTCTGCAGTGTGTACTCCAGCAACTTGTTTCACCACTTGGCCGTCTTTTTTGAAGAGAAGGGTTGGGATAGACATGATTCCAAAGGCACGAGCTGTATTTGGATTTTCATCAACGTCTATTTTAACGATTTTCAAGACATCTTCTGAAAGTTCTTCAGACAATTTATCCAAGATTGGACCTTGCATACGACATGGACCACACCAAGTTGCCCAGAAGTCTACCAAGACCAAACCGTCTTTTGTTTCTTGTTCAAATGTTGCATCTGTAATTGCTTTTGCCATTGTATTTCTCCTTTTTTAGTTATATTGGCTTAAATCTTGTTTCATGAGATAGAAGAAAACATCTCCATAAGTCCCATGGTAGTCCAAATCATGACCATTGTAGGTTAATTTTTGGACAGTATAGTAATCAGCAACGCCGATGAGGCAGGCGTGTTGAGAACGTTCAAAGTCTTGGTAAGACTCGAAAGTCATGGTTCTCTCTTGCTTACTGGCGTCTAGATAAGTAATTTCGATCATATAAAACTCCTTTGTTCGATCTTGACTTTATTTTACTCCTTGAAAAGAGTAATGTCAAGAAAAATGATTGCGCACGCAACTTTTTTAGAAAATATGATTATGAAATGAAATCAAGACTCGTCTCCAGTCTTTCTTCGACAGCCTTTTGCAGGTAAGCTAGAGTTGTCTGTCCTTCGTCAGTCAGGCAGATAAAACTAGCCCGTCTATCCTGATCGCAACACCGGCGACTAAGCAAGCCACAGTTTTTCTCTTCCAGGCGAGCCACCATTCGAGAAACAGCGCTGGGACTGAGATGAAGCTTATCAGGTAAATCAATCTGTCGTAAGGATTTTTCATCAGCTAGATCCAGATAGTAGAGCAGGTAAAACTCTTTTAAGGTCAACCTTTGTTCAGTCTGCTGGGCGATGGTTTCTTCTAACATGGCTTCCATTTCCTTTTGACGGCGGTTGTAGTCAAACCACTTTTCCAAATAGGTCATTGCATTCTCCTTTCTTTTCAAAGTAAAAATCACAAAGTCATTACTGATTATCTTTGTAACACAAGATGATTGCGCATGCAATGATTATACTACTTTTAACTAATCCTTGCAAGAAAGAAGAATTTCGATATTTCCTTGAAATTTTCTGAAAAAAGAGTAAACTGGTATGCAAGAAGTCTATTTTGTGGAGTTTAGGATGAAATTATATGTTCAATTAATGATTCTCTTTGTGATTTCTCTTATCGGAGAGGGAATTTCTAGTTTCTTTCATCTGCCCATCCCAGGCAGTATTATCGGTTTGATTATTCTCTTTCTAGCCTTACAGTTCAAGTGGCTAAGGACCAGACATGTCAACATGGTCGGGAATTTCTTGTTGGCCAATATGACCATTCTCTTTTTGCCGCCAGCAGTGGGTATCATGGAAAAGTTTGATGTGATTGCCCCTTATCTCTTGCCCATTGTTTTGATTGTCTTTTTTGCGGCTGTCATCAACATTATCCTCATCGCCCTAGTGGTCCAGTTTATCAAGAGACGATTTGAGGGAGATTATGAGAAAGGAGATGCCAAATGAGCGAATTTGTATCCAATCCTCTGTTTGGGATTGCATTATCTATCCTAGCTTATCTAGTGGGGATGTTGATTTACAGACGTTTTCCCCATCCATTGACAACACCCTTGCTGTTGTCGGCTATTTTTATCATTATTTTCCTTAAGGCGACGGGTATTTCTTATCAAGATTATTACCAAGGTGGGGTTTATCTGAACAACTTGATAGTCCCATCGACCGTGGCTCTAGGGATTCCGCTTTATAAGAGTTTTCACTTGATGAAGCATCATGCTCGGAGTATTCTATTTGGTAGTCTGTTAGCAGTAGTTGTCAATACTAGCTTCACTGCCATAGTAGCGAAAATATTTGGCATGGACTTTTTCCTAGCCATTTCTCTCTTTCCCAAGTCAGTGACAACCGCCATGGCAGTGGGAATCACAGAAAAATTGCAAGGTTTGACGACTGTGACTTTGGTCGTCGTAGTGGCAACTGGGATTTTGACTAGTGTAATCGGACCAACCCTTTTGAAATGGTTGAAGATCGATGACCCAGTGGCTGTGGGACTTTCTCTTGGAGGAACTGGTCATGCTGTCGGAACGGGTACGGCCTTTCGATACGGCTCTGTAGCAGGAGCCATGGGTGGCTTGGCTATCGGTGTCACCGGTATTCTCTATGTATTTGTAAGTCCCATCGTAGCCAGTTTGATATTGAGTTAAAAAGCAAGGAATTTAAGTTCCTTGCTTTTTTCCAATTTTATTTTGTAAGGATTTACTTTTCTTTGCTTAAATGAATGACTTGGTCGTAGCGTTTTAAGTCCTCGTCTGTATAATGGTGAATGACTTCAATGACTGTCTGAGGTAGCGAGAAGAGGAGGTCGCTAATCTTTTTGCTATTCTCTAAGTCAAGATTGGCCTTAATCTCATCAGCTAAGATGAGTTGGCTGTCGTGATAGAGCGCGCGAGCGATTTCGAGTCGTTGTTTCTCGCCACCAGACAGGCTATCGTTGCTAAGAGTTCGATTTTTCAAATGTTCTAAACCAGTTGTCTTGAGGATATGATTCAACCTTTCTTGCTTTTTAGTCATTCCTAGAAGGATATTGTCTTCCAGAGACAGCGTGTCAAAGTAATGGCTATCTTGGAGGATATAGGAGCTAACGCTCGTGATTTCTTGGCGTGATAGGCTTTGGCCAGCAAATGCAATCCGTCCACTGGTCGCAGCCAACTCTCCATGAATGATATTGAGTAAAGTCGTTTTTCCAGAGCCACTTTCACCGATAATGGCAATCTTTTCTCCTTTCTTGATGTGCATGGAAAGAGGGGATAAAAGGACCTGTCCCTCTTTTTCTAGAGAGATATTCTCTAGTTGGACGGGATAAATGTTTTGGAAGGTGCTAGTAGAAATAGGACTAGAATTTGTGAAAAGTACTTGGTACTTTTCACAGAGGTATTGAGTTGCTTTTCGGGTGTTAGTAAAGTAGGCTAATTCTTGGAATTGATAGCCAATATTATGAGAAACGAGATAAATGGCTACAAAACTAGCTGCGTTTAAATAACCATAATAGGTCATAAAACCGCCAATGACAATAGGGGCAACGGAGCAAAAGGCATCGATGCTATTGATAAAGAGACTGTTTAGGGTACGTTGTTTCTCATATCGTATTTCCGCATCCAAACTAGTCTGTAACTGATTTTGATAGCGAGCAAAAAAGAAGTCCTGTCCCTGATAATGACGAATCTGTTGGCTACCGCCAATAAAATTTGTCAAGCTTGATAAGTAGCTCTGGTTAATAGTGGACCGCTTTTCAGAAAGTGAATCTAAACGCTTAGATCCGATGGCACTACAGAGGACAGGGACGGAGTAGAAGAGAATAAAAATCAAGCCTAGGTAAAAATTAGTCCACAGGGCATATAGAATGGAGACGGTTGTGAAACCAAGAGAAGAAATAATGATAACGGTTGGCTCAATATAGCTCTTTTCTAACTGGTTGACGTCGTTTTCTAAATCAGACAAAATATCCTTTTCATCAATATCATAACCGCTGAGGAATCGCTTGAAAATAGCGCTTTTAATTCCATATCTGAAATCAGTAATCAAACGAGCGTAGTAATAGCGTTTTCCAGCTAGCCCCAGTAAGAGGATGAGGTTTCCAAGGATTCCCAGAATCAACACTTTCCAAAGAAGTTCCAGTTCTTGATTGGTAAAACTAGCAACGATACTCTGAATGAGCGCTGGCGTAATAATCGCTTCCAGCCATGTGATTGCAATCGAAAAGAAGTAAAGTGTTAAGTGTTTCTTTGCAACAAACGTTCTAAGCATAAAGAGCTCCCTCCTTATCAATATACAGTAATCACTTTTAAAATTATTATACTCCTTTTTATCCACATTTTCATACAATATATCTAAAAGAAAAGATCTAGCGATACAGAGTCGCTAGACCTTTAACTTATTGCAAGTTAACCTTGTTTTTCAAGATATAGTAGGTACCGAGATAGTAGATAGCTGATAAAAAGAGATCGCGCAGAATTTCTGTACCAATCATCATGTTAAAGTCATTTTCAATTCGGAAAAAGAGAGAAACATAACCAATGACGATGGCAATGACGATATAGGCTAGAATCCCCATAGCTGTTCGATACTCATTAAAGAGTTGTCCGATAGAGATGGAGAGGTAGATGGATAAAATCCATGCGATCGAACCTACAAACAGTGATAGCGCATACAGCCAGCCGTAGCTGAGGTAAGGGGAAATGAAGTTATAGAGGGCAGTGAAGTCTTTTTCTATTGGTGTTAAGAAGAAGATAATCAATATACTCAAGATAAAGACGATATAGCTTAAGATGGACCAGACAAGACCACCTAAAAGTTTTGCGATGATGATTTGGTGCTCAGAGACAGGCAAGGTCAGGGTCAAGTACCCTTGGCGGTCATAAACACTGCCCTTGAATCTTCGGATGATTAAAAAGATTGTTGCAATCCAAAGAGTGACGCTGAGTCCTCCAAAGACTAGTACTAAAAAGAAGATGAAATAAGCAGCATTGTTAGGATTGTAACTCTGGCTAAGGCTGCTAATAAAAGCTCCAATCAAAACTGAAATTGCAAGCACAGCACCGTAGAGTGCCAGATACCATTTATTGACATTTTTAAATTCATAACGAACTAGATTCCAAAACATAATAATCTCCTTTGCTTAGGCTTTAAATTCCTGGCGGAAGAGCTGGTCAATTGATTCACCTGACTCGTAACGAATATCATCAACATTTCCTTGGCGGACGACTTTTCCGTCTTTGAGGAAGATAATCTCATCCAAGATTGGCTCAATATCTGAAATCAAGTGGGTTGAAATTAGCACCGTAGAAGTTGGGGAATAGTTGTTGATGATGGTATTGAGGATATAATCACGGGCAGCTGGATCCACTCCACCGATCGGTTCATCGAGGACATAAAGACGAGCTTCGCGACTCATAACCAGGATGAGTTGAACTTTTTCCTTGTTCCCTTTTGATAGTTTCTTGAGGCGGTTGTTCTCATCAATGCCGAGATCAGCTAACAAGTGTTGGGCTCTTTCGAGATTAAAATCCTGATAGAAGGTTTTAAAATAGGTTAGAGCATCTTTGACCTTCATCTCTTCATTGAGATAAGTTGTGTCAGGAAGATAGGAGACAATCGCCTTTGTAGCAGGACTTGGATCCTGTCCGTTAATGAGGACACGTCCTTTATCTGGCTGAAGAAGACCATTGATCAGTTTGATCAAGGTTGTTTTCCCAGAACCGTTTGGTCCAAGGAGACCAACAATTTTGCCAGCCGAAATCTCAAGTGAGATATTGTCAAGTGCCGCAGTTGCTCCATATGATTTTGATACATTTTCAAGTGCTAGTAGTGTCATAGTCTTAAACTCCTTTAATATAGTCGCTTAATACATTTGGCAGTTCTTCTTTTTGGTAGCCAAATTGGAGCATGCAAGAGACGAAGTGTTGCAGCTGCTCCTCGGAAAGTTGTTTGCGGGACTGAAGGATGAGGTCCAAATCCTCAGTGACAAAACGACCAGTTGTCCGCTTGCTGTATACAAATCCTTCACGTTCGAGGTCAGACAAGGCGCGCTGAATGGTATTAGGATTGACCCCAGCCTCGCTCGCCAAATCTCTCACGGTAGGGAGCTGTTGATTGGGTTCCAGTTCATGGGAAACAATCTGTAGTTTGATTTTTTCCATAATCTGTAAATAAATCGGTTTTGTATTATCAAATGACCAGGACATCATAGTCTCCTTTCTTTGTCTTTGTTGTTCTAATTAAATAATACAATAAAACAAAAAACTTGTCAAGTAAAAATAAGAATTGTTTTGGGAATTGCTCAAAAAATGGTATAATGAAAAGAAAACGACAAGGAGGGAAATGCATGCGTTGTCCAAAATGTGGGGCTACCAAGTCTAGTGTTGTTGATAGTCGACAAGCCGAAGAAGGAAATACCATCCGCCGAAGACGTGAGTGCGATGAGTGTCAGCATCGTTTTACAACCTATGAACGAGTAGAAGAGAGAACACTGGTTGTCGTCAAAAAAGACGGTACACGTGAGCAGTTTTCGAGAGATAAAATCTTTAATGGGATTATCCGCTCAGCCCAGAAGCGTCCTGTGTCAAGTGATGAAATTGGCATGGTGGTCAATCGCATCGAGCAAAAACTCCGTAGTCGCAGTGAGAATGAGATCCAAAGTGAATACATTGGTTCTTTAGTCATGGAAGAATTGGCGGAACTTGATGAGATTACCTATGTTCGTTTTGCCAGTGTTTACCGTAGCTTTAAGGATGTGAGTGAGTTGGAGAGCCTTCTCCAGCAGATCACCCAGTCCTCTAAGAAGAAAAAGGAAAAATAAATGAAGCCAAATGACCGTTTTTCTTTTCTAAAGAATAATCGGGTGTCGCAAGATACCTCTTCTCTGGTGCAGTGCTACCTCCCGATTATCGGTCAGGAGGCACTGAGCCTCTATCTATATGCCATTACCTTTTGGGATGGTGGGCAAAAGGAGCACCTCCTTTCCCATATTCTCAACCACTTAAACTTTGGCATGCCGACCTTGCTCCAATCCCTCAAAGTCTTATCTGCCTTGGATTTGTTGACCCTTTATCAGAAGGAGGATGTCTATGAATTACAGCTTCATTCTCCCCTTTCCAGTCAGGATTTTCTAAGTCATTCTGTCTATAGCAGACTATTGGAGAGGAAGATTGGGGATACTGCGCTTGCTTCTATGAAGCAGGCTCCAAGTGAAGGAGAAGCACTTTCTGTTTCTTTGAGTCAAGTCTTTCCAAACCTGACCGAAGAAATGACTCCAAGCGAGTCTAAAAGCAAGTTAAAAAATGATTTTGACTTGGAACATTTCCGGCGGCTGATGGCCCGAGATGGCTTGCGTTTTGAAAACGAGAAGGCGGATGTTTTGGAGTTGTTTGCCATCGCAGACGAAAAAAAATGGACCTGGTTTGAAACCTATCAATTAGCTAAGGCGACAGCGGTGGCTCAGGTTATTTCAGTCAAACGCATGCGTGAAAAGATAGCACAAAAACCAGCATCTTCTGACTTTAGTCCCAAAGAAATGACCATTATCAGGGAAGCCAAGAATAAAACTCCCCTACAATTTTTAGCGGAAATCAAGCAAACGCGTAAGGGGAACATCACCCAGAGTGAGCGAGAACTCCTTCACCAGATGGCGTCTTTAGGTTTGTTGGATGAAGTCATTAATATCGTCTTACTTTTAACCTTTAACAAGGTTGATTCGGCAAATGTCAATGAGAAATATGCCATGAAGGTTGCCAATGACTATGCTTATCAAAAAATTCGAACAGCAGAAGAGGCTGTGCTTCGGATTCGAGAGCACCAGCAAAAAGGGCAGGAAGACAAAAAATCAAAAACTAGCTCGACTAAGACAAATGTTCCCAAGTGGAGCAATCCAGAATATAAAAATCAAACCAGCGAGGAAACTCGTCTGGAACTAGAACGCAAAAAACAAGAAATGTTAGCCCGATTAGAAGAAGGAGGAGACTAGATGGAAAGTGTTGGTGATGTAATCAAACGTCAGACAAGTCGTTTTCAGTATCAGGACTTGGTCCAGCAGATCATGAAGGACCCCGATGTAGCGGCTTTTATCCAGAAAGAATCCCTCAGCCCAGAGGAGTTGAATCGTAGCATCTCCAAGTTCAACCAATATATCACAGAACGGGATAAGTTTCTTCGTGGGGATGCTGACTATATAGCGCGTGGCTACAAGCCTATCTTGGTCATGAATCACGGTTATGCGGATGTGTCTTATGAAGAAACACCCGAACTAATCGCGGCTGAAAAAGAGGCGGCAATCAAGAATCGTCTCAAGTTGATCAATCTACCAGCAAGTCTCAAGAAAGCGAAGTTGGCTCAGATTGACCTGGATGATCTAGGACGCTTGCCAATTTTTGAGAGACTCTATTCCTTTGTTGACCTTTACCCAAGCATCCGAAAGGGCCTCTATCTTTACGGAGATTTTGGTGTCGGTAAGAGTTTCATGATGGCGGCCCTAGCTCACGACCTATCTGAAAAACGTGGTGCTTCAACAACCATTCTCCACTATCCAAGTTTTGTCATTGATGTGAAAAATGCCATCGGTGAAGGATCTGTGAAGACCTTGGTGGATGACATCAAGTTAGCAGAAGTCTTGGTATTGGATGATATTGGTGCAGAACAGTCTACCCCTTGGGTACGTGATGAGATTCTCCAAGTCATTCTCCAGTACCGCATGCAAGAAGATTTGCCGACCTTCTTTACTTCCAACTTTAATTTCCAAGATTTGGAAAAACATTTTGCCAAAGGAAAGAATGGGAATGATGAGACTTGGGAAGCTAGACGGGTCATGGAACGGATTCGTTATTTGGCAGAGGAGACAAGACTAGAAGGAGAGAATCGCAGATGACAGAAACCATTAAACTGATGAAAGCTCATACTTCAGTTCGTCGTTTTAAGGAGCAAGAGATTTCTCAAGCACACTTAAATGAAATCTTGACAGCTGCTCAAATGGCGTCATCTTGGAAAAATTTCCAATCCTACTCTGTGATTCTTGTGCGCAGTCAGGAGAAGAAAGATGCTCTTTATGAATTGGTTCCGCAGGAAGCCATTCGCCAGTCAGCTGCCTTTTTGCTCTTTGTTGGTGACTTGAACCGAGCTGAAAAGGGAGCAAGCCTTCATACGGACACTTTCCAACCCCAAGGAGTGGAAGGTCTCCTCATCACGTCTGTGGATGCTGCGCTTGCGGGGCAAAACACCTTGCTTGCGGCTGAGAGTCTGGGATATGGTGGTGTGATTATCGGTTTGGTCCGTTATAAGTCAGAAGAAGTGGCAGAGCTTTTTAACCTGCCTGACTACACCTATCCTGTTTTTGGGATTGCCCTTGGCGTGCCAGATCAACAACATGACGTCAAACCAAGACTGCCTTTGAGCCAAGTGGTATTTGAAGAAGAATACCAAGAACAGCCAGTTGAAGCGATTTTGGACTATGACCAAGTACAGGCAGACTATGCTGGTGCGCGTGCGACGACCTCTTGGAGTCAACGTTTGGCAGAGCAGTTTGGTCAAGCCGAACCTCGTTCAACTCGGAAGAATCTAGAACAGAAAAAGTTATTGTAGAAAGTGAGAAAACATGGCCTTACCAACTATTGCCATTGTGGGACGTCCCAATGTTGGGAAATCAACCCTATTTAATCGGATCGCTGGTGAGCGGATCTCCATCGTAGAAGATGTCGAGGGTGTGACACGTGACCGTATCTATGCAACGGGTGAGTGGCTCAATCGTTCCTTTAGTATGATTGATACGGGAGGGATTGACGATGTCGATGCTCCCTTTATGGAACAAATCAAGCACCAGGCAGAAATCGCTATGGAAGAAGCGGATGTCATCGTCTTTGTAGTTTCTGGGAAAGAAGGGATTACAGATGCGGATGAATACGTAGCCCGCAAACTCTATAAAACCCATAAACCTGTTATCCTAGCGGTTAACAAGGTTGACAACCCTGAGATGCGAAATGATATCTTTGATTTCTATGCGCTAGGATTGGGCGAACCGCTGCCAATTTCGTCTGTCCACGGTATCGGTACGGGTGATGTGCTGGATGCCATTGTGGAAAATCTACCACACGAAGTTGAAGAAGAAAATCCAGACGTGATTAAATTTAGCTTGATTGGCCGTCCCAACGTTGGAAAATCAAGTTTGATTAACGCTATTTTGGGAGAAGACCGCGTGATTGCTAGTCCAGTAGCTGGAACAACGCGTGATGCCATTGATACCCATTTTACAGATACGGATGGACAAGAGTTTACCATGATTGATACGGCGGGTATGCGTAAATCAGGTAAAGTCTACGAAAATACAGAAAAATACTCTGTCATGCGTGCCATGCGTGCCATTGACCGTTCGGACGTAGTCTTGATGGTTCTCAATGCCGAAGAAGGTATTCGTGAGTACGACAAGCGTATCGCAGGTTTTGCCCACGAAGCGGGTAAAGGAATGATCATCGTGGTCAACAAATGGGATACTCTTGACAAAGACAACCACACCATGAAGAACTGGGAAGAAGATATCCGTGAGCAGTTCCAATATCTGCCTTATGCGCCGATTGTCTTTGTTTCAGCTTTGACCAAGCAACGTCTCCATAAACTGCCTGAGATGATCAAGCAAATTAGCGAGAGTCAAAACACCCGTATCCCATCGGCAGTCTTGAACGATGTGATTATGGATGCCATTGCTATCAATCCAACACCGACAGACAAAGGAAAACGCCTCAAGATTTTCTACGCAACCCAAGTGGCAACCAAGCCACCAACCTTTGTCATCTTTGTCAATGAAGAAGAACTCATGCACTTCTCTTACTTGCGTTTCTTGGAAAATCAAATCCGCAAGGCCTTTGTCTTTGAGGGAACACCGATTCACTTGATTGCGAGAAAACGCAAGTAAACCTTGCTTGTTTTTCTACAAAAATAAATTAAAAGAAGACTTCATAGTCTTCTTTTTTCTATACTAAAAGGGGAGAAAAGAACCTACCAAATTGGGGGAGAATCTGTCATCAAATTTCAATCATTTTCCTAGATTTTGTAATCTATTTGTAATGAAAATGCACTTTCTTTGTAAAAATCAAAATGCTATAATTCCTTAAATCAATTTTCCTTTATCAGGGAGGTTATTATGAAAAAAAGCAGATTATTTAAACATAGTTTGTTGGTTCGCTTGCTTGGGTTGCTGATGGTCTTTCTATTCTTGTCAGCATTCACAGCACCTGAAAAACCTGAGTACGGGATCTATGACCCGGATCACTATCTAACGGATGATACTATTCGTCTGATTCGGGGATTGAACAATGTCAATAGTAAAAAATCAGAAAAATTCCAGATGGGTGTTTACGTTGTGAAAAGCCTAGATGGAGAAACAATTGAAACTGTAGCTAACGAAACAGCTAGAGCTTGGAAGATTGGTTACTCGGGAGACAACAACGGCGCCTTGATTGTGGTCGCTGTTGAGGATAGAAAATCACGGATTGAAACCAGTAATAATGTGGCCAGTAAAATCACAGACTATCAGACTCACAGGTTCTTGACAACGGCACGCCCTTACTTTAAAAATGGTGACTATAACAAGGGTGTTCTCTCAATAGTCAATAATCTCAACTACATGTTCTATAGTGGATCGAGTACAAGTGCTTCAAGTTCTAAAAGTAGCTACGGCTATACTACCAACTCTAGTCGCTTAAGGGAACTTGAAAGGTATGCTGGTGAGAGCAGTTCTTCGAGACGGCATCGAAAAAGCAGTTCGAGTGACGGAGTTATCGGATTTGGAATTCTCATTTACTTCATCGTGATGATTATCGGATTTATATCTGGAGGTCGTGGTAGCGGTTCACATGGTGATGATTCTGGCAGTGGCTGGTGGGGCGGTGACTCATCAGACTCAGGTTCCTCTTGGTCTGATTCGGGCTCCGACTCATCTGGAGGCTGGGACGGCGGTGGCTTTGATGGCGGTGGTTCTTCTGATGACTGGTGAGTGATCATATATTGCACAAACCGATTTCTCCATACAGTAAGGTGACTCCTTTGCAAGAGTTCACTCCTTAATTAAAAATAAAAACAAAGTTTGGGAAATTGATTTAAAATCTGAGTATTTTCTCAGAAAAGTTGATAAAAGAAAGTGTTAAGGTTTTGATATGAAACAAAATAAAGTAATTCTCTCAATAGTGGCGATTTTCTTTGGACTACTAGTTCTGGGAAGTTGTTCCGCAGTGACGACCTATAATGGTTTGGTTGGTGAACAGACTAAAGTGGAACAGGCTCAGGCCGATGTCTCTACAGCCCTCCAACGTCGTTCAGACTTGATTGGTAACTTGGTGGAGTCCGTTAAAGGACAAATGAATCATGAAACCGAAGTCTTTACCAAGATTGCTGATGCTAGAGCTAAAATCGGTAGTAGCTCAGTAACTTCGGAAGAAAACCAAAAGGCTCAGGGAGAATTGAGCTCTGCTCTTTCCCGCTTGATTTCCTTGACGGAAAATTATCCAGAACTCAAGAGCAATCAAAATGTTGAGCAACTAATGGTCGAACTTTCAGGAAGTGAAAATCGTATCTTTGTAGCACGCAAGGACTATAATAAGGTTGCAGCTGAGTACAATCAAAAGTTGAGAAGTTTTCCAACCGTGCTTTTTGCGAATATGATGAACTTTAAAGAAGCTGAAACCTTTAAAGAAACAGAAGAAGCCAAGACAGTTCCTAAGGTCGATTTTGGAACATCTTCATCAAGTCAATAAAGTGAATCAGCCTATGAATAAAGGAATTTCTCTAGCATGACTAGTGATTTTAAACTCAAACCTGGAAAGCTTTTTCCAGGTTTTTTTGGTATAATAAAAGGGAAGAGACAGTGACTGAAATGGAGGTTTGCTATGGAGAAAACAAAAGCCTTTCTTGAAGCGCACTACAAGAGATATATTCTTACGATTTGCCTTCTCTGGTTCCTCATGTTTTTCCTTCCTTGGGATTGGCAAATAGGAGGAGTTTCAGTATATTATTTCGTTATGAAAAAACTCTTTGTGGTTTTTGGAGTTTTATCCATCCTATACTCTGTGCTGATTAAAAAAATCAGTCTTCTCATCTTTGGCATCATCTTTTGCTTGGCCTTCTGGATCAATCTCTTTTGGTATTTTGGGATATTGCCTGTATTCTTGGGAAATTAAACATTAAGAAATGAAGGACTAGACTAGCTTCTAGTCCTTTTTTCTTCCTTGTTAAAATAGTTGGAGATATGAAAATAATTTTGTTGACGGGCTGTCTGTATGATATAATAAGTCCCGTAAAATGAAGATTAAGGGATTTGAAAAATGGCTAAAAAAGTAAAAGATTATTATGACTTGGCTTATGCTATGGATTTGAGTCGACGGTTGAAAGAAGCGTCCCCTGCATTTGATGAGCGAAAGTTTAGGTTGTTGGTAGAAAAAGACTTGGAAGAGTTGGAGTTTAGCCAGCGTCAAGAACTCTTGGCTAAAAGTATCAAAGATTGCCTTCCCCTATCTTATGAGGACTCTCTCAAGGTTTTTGAGAAAATTTTGGGTCCTGAGTTAGAGGGTGGTTTAGGTATGTTCTCAGAAGGATATTGGCTTTGGCCAATCGGAAAATATGTAGAGCTATATGGGGACAAGGAATTTGAATTGAGCGCGGCCTTTAGTAAGGAACTAACCAAGCGATTTACTGGAGAATTTTCTATGAGACCTTTGCTGGCTCGCTATCCTAAGGCTACAATGGCTTTGCTGTTAGAATGGAGTCGGGATGAAAATTTGCGCGTTCGCAGACTTGCCAGCGAATGTATGCGTATCCGTCTGCCTTGGGCTAAGAGACAAACCGTGGTATTGGATTATTTTGAGGATTTCACCACTATTTTGGCCAATCTAAAAGATGATAGAGATAAGTCTATTCAAAAAAGTGTAGCCAATAATCTAAATGATTTGTACAAGGAAGACCCTGATAAGTTTGAAAGGATTCTTCAAACTTGGCAAAAGGAGGAGCTAAGTCCAAGTTGTGCTTGGATCATCAAGCATGCATCTCGAACAAAAAACAAAAAGGTAGCCGCAGAAGATTTATGCAAAAAAAGCTGAATTTTAACTGGCCTTTTCCGTTGTAAATTAAGGATTCTTTCTTGAAAAATAATGGTAAATATGCTAAAATTAAAAGAACATTCTAAAATATTCAGAATAAAAAGTAAGGAAAATCATGGCTAATATTTTAAAAACGATTATTGAAAATGATAAAGGAGAACTTCGTCGTCTGGAAAAGATGGCTGATAAGGTTCTTAACTATGAGAGCCAAATGGCTGCAATGTCAGACGAAGAACTAAAAGCGAAAACTGACGAATTTAAAGAACGATACAACAAGGGTGAATCACTTGATTCATTGCTATATGAGGCTTTTGCGGTAGTTCGCGAAGCTGCAAAACGTGTCCTTGGGCTTTTCCCTTATAAGGTTCAGGTCATGGGTGGGATTGTTCTTCACCATGGTGACGTTCCAGAGATGCGTACCGGTGAAGGGAAAACCTTGACAGCGACCATGCCAGTGTACCTCAATGCCCTTGCAGGTAAAGGGGTTCACGTAGTTACAGTCAACGAATACCTAACAGAACGTGACGCGACTGAAATGGGTGAATTGTACTCATGGCTCGGTCTGTCAGTAGGGATCAACTTGACAGCAAAATCTCCAATGGAGAAAAAAGAAGCTTATCTTTGTGATATTACCTACTCAACCAACTCAGAGATTGGTTTCGACTACCTTCGTGATAACATGGTCGTTCGTGCAGAAAACATGGTGCAACGTCCACTCAATTATGCCTTGGTCGATGAGGTTGACTCAATTTTGATCGACGAAGCTCGTACACCATTGATCGTTTCAGGTGCCAACGCAGTTGAAACAAGCCAACTCTACCATATGGCGGACCACTTCGTGAAATCTTTGGACAAGGACGACTATATCATTGACGTTCAGTCTAAGACGATCGGTTTGTCAGATTCTGGTATTGACAAGGCTGAAAGCTACTTCAAATTAGAAAATCTCTACGACATTGAAAATGTAGCTCTTACTCACTTTATCGACAATGCCCTCCGTGCCAACTATATCATGATTCTCGATATCGACTATGTGGTTAGTGAAGAGCAGGAAATCTTGATCGTCGACCAATTTACAGGTCGTACCATGGAAGGTCGTCGTTACTCTGATGGTTTGCACCAAGCGATTGAAGCAAAAGAAGGTGTGCCAATCCAAGATGAGACCAAGACATCAGCTTCTATTACCTACCAAAACCTCTTCCGTATGTATAAGAAATTGGCAGGTATGACAGGTACTGGTAAAACAGAAGAAGAAGAATTCCGCGAAATCTACAACATTCGTGTTATCCCAATCCCAACTAACCGTCCAATTCAACGTATCGACCACTCAGACCTTCTTTATGCAAGTCTTGATGCGAAATTTAAGGCTGTAGTTGAAGATGTAAAAGCTCGTTACCAAAAAGGTCAGCCGGTCTTGGTAGGTACAGTTGCCGTTGAAACGAGTGACTTCCTTTCTAAGAAATTGGTAGCAGCAGGTGTTCCTCACGAAGTCTTGAATGCGAAGAACCACTACAGAGAAGCGCAAATCATCATGAACGCTGGTCAACGTGGTGCCGTTACCATCGCAACCAACATGGCCGGTCGTGGTACCGACATCAAGCTTGGTGAAGGAGTTCGTGAACTTGGTGGTCTTTGCGTCATTGGTACAGAGCGTCACGAAAGTCGCCGTATTGATAATCAGCTTCGTGGACGTTCAGGACGTCAAGGAGACCCAGGTGAGTCACAATTCTACTTGTCTCTTGAAGATGATTTGATGAAACGTTTCGGTTCAGAACGTTTGAAAGGTGTCTTTGAACGTCTCAATATGTCTGACGAAGCCATCGAATCTCGCATGTTAACGCGTCAAGTTGAAGCAGCTCAAAAACGTGTCGAAGGAAACAACTACGACACTCGTAAACAAGTCCTTCAATACGATGATGTTATGCGTGAACAACGTGAGATCATCTATGCACAACGTTATGATGTCATTACTGCAGATCGTGACTTGGCACCAGAAATCCATGCTATGATTCGTCGTACCATTGGACGTATCGTGGATGCACATGCACGTTCTAAGGAAGATGAAAAATTGGAAGCAATCTTGAACTTTGCTAAGTATAACTTGCTTCCAGAAGATTCAATTAGCCGTTCAGATCTTGCAGGTCTGTCAGACCAAGCTATCAAAGATGAACTTTTCCAACGTGCCTTGAAAGTCTATGACAGCCAAGTTGCTAAGCTTCGTGACGAAGATGCAGTGAAAGAATTCCAAAAAGTCTTGATTCTACGTGTTGTAGACAACAAGTGGACAGACCATATCGATGCTCTTGACCAGTTGCGAAATGCTGTTGGTCTTCGTGGATATGCTCAAAACAACCCAGTTGTAGAATATCAAGCAGAAGGTTTCCGCATGTTTAACGACATGATTGGATCGATTGAATTCGATGTGACCCGCTTGATGATGAAAGCACAAATCCATGAACAAGAACGTCCGCAAACTGAACACAATATCAGTACAACTGCGACTCGTAATATCGCAGCGCAGCAGGCAAGCCTTCCAGAAGATTTGGACTTGAGCCAAATCGGACGGAACGACCAATGCCCATGTGGATCAGGTAAGAAATTCAAGAACTGTCATGGAAAGAGACAATAATATGAGATAAGATACAGGCGGATACCTGGTAAAAATCATTTTTTGCTTGGTGTCCGTTTGCTTTATAAGGAGATGAATCATGGTATTTAAAGCTAAAAGTCCTAAAATTAACATTGAAGAAGTTCGCGCCTTGTCTAAATTAGAGGGAGCGGCTCTTGCGAGAAAAAATCAACGTGATCAGGAATTGGAAGCCATCATTCGTGGGGAAGACCAGCGTATTCTCTTGGTGATAGGACCATGTTCATCTGATAACGAAGAGGCGGTTCTCGAGTATGCCAAGCGTCTATCTGCTTTGCAAGAAGAGGTCAAAGACCGTATTTTTATGGTCATGCGTGTCTATACAGCTAAACCTCGTACCAATGGAGATGGCTATAAGGGCTTGATTCATCAACCAAATGCGACAGAAGCTCCTAGCTTGATCAATGGGATCAAGGCTGTTCGTCAGCTCCACTACCGCGTGATTACCGAGACTGGTATGACAACGGCTGATGAGATGCTCTACCCAGAAAACCTTCCTTTGGTGGATGATTTGATTTCTTATATGGCTGTTGGGGCTCGTTCAGTTGAGGACCAGCAACACCGTTTTGTAGCGAGTGGAGCAGGGTTTTCGACAGGGTTTAAAAATCCAACATCTGGAAATCTCAATGTTATGTTTAATGGGATTTATGCGGCACAAAACAAGCAGAGCTTTCTCTTCCTCGGCAAAGAGGTGGAAACGACTGGAAATCCTTTGTCTCATGCTATTCTTCGCGGTGCCTTGAATGAATACGGGAAAAACATTCCCAACTATTACTATGATAATTTAGTGGATACCATTGATCAGTATGAGAAGATGGGCTTGGAAAATCCCTTTATCATCATCGATACCAATCATGACAATTCGGGCAAGCAGTACATGGATCAAATCCGTATCGTTCGTCAGACCTTGATTAACCGTGACTGGAATGAGAAAATCAAGAAATACGTTCGTGGTTTTATGATTGAGTCCTATCTGGAAGATGGACGTCAAAATGAGCCAGAAGTTTTTGGCAAGTCTATCACGGACCCTTGTCTCGGCTGGGACAATACGGAAGCACTTGTTCGCGAAATCTACCAAACGCTAGGAGAATAAGATGGCATTTATCGAAAAAGGTCAAGAAATAGATATTGAAGCAATCAAGGCTGCAACTCAGCTGTCACCTGAAGTCTTGCGTTATAAGGAAGCACGAGATCGAGAGTTGGCAGCCATCATCTCGGGTGAGGACGACCGAATTCTTTTGGTGATGGGACCTTGCTCTTCTGACAATGAAGATGCTGTTTTGGAATATGCCCGCCGTTTAGCTGACTTGCAGAAAAAAGTTGCGGATAAAATCTTTATCGTCATGCGAGTCTATACAGCTAAACCTCGTACCAATGGAGATGGCTATAAGGGTTTGATTCATCAGCCAAATGCTAGCGAGGCTCCTAGTCTCATCAATGGTTTGCAAGCTGTTCGTCAGCTGCACTATCGTGTGATTACGGAGACGGGATTGACAACAGCTGATGAGATGCTTTATCCGTCAAATCTCGTTTTGGTTGATGATCTGGTCAGCTACCATGCTGTAGGGGCTCGTTCAGTGGAGGACCAAGAACACCGCTTTGTAGCCTCTGGGATTGATGCTCCGGTTGGGATGAAAAATCCAACATCTGGAAATCTTGGGGTCATGTTTAATGCCATCTATGCGGCTCAAAACAAGCAAACCTTCCTTTACCATGGCCAAGAAGTGGAAACTTCAGGAAATCCTTTGGCCCATGTTATTCTTCGTGGTGCCATGAACGAATATGGTAAAAATGAACCCAATTTCTACTATGAAACCCTCTTAAATGCCATCAATCGCTATGAGACTATGGGGCTTGAAAATCCCTTCATTATCATCGATACCAATCATGACAATTCTGGCAAGCAGTATATGGAACAAATTCGCATTGTTCGTCAAGCCTTGCTGAATCGTGACTGGAATGAAAAGATTAAAAAGACGGTTCGAGGCTTTATGATCGAATCTTACCTAGCTGATGGTCGTCAAAACCAACCAGAGGTCTTTGGTTGCTCCATTACCGACCCTTGTCTAGGCTGGGAAAATACAGTAGCCCTGGTAGAAGAAATTTATACTACCTTAACAAAATAAGTGAAAAGGATGGAGTTGGGGGAATCTCAGCTCCTTTTATGAGTATGATAGTTGGACACGGAATTGACATCGAAGAATTGGCTTCGATAGAAAACGCAGTTACACGACGTGAGGGCTTTGCTAAGCGCGTGCTGACCCCTAAAGAAATGGAGCGCTTTACCAGTCTCAAAGGGCGCAGACAAATCGAATACTTGGCAGGTCGCTGGTCGGCTAAGGAGGCCTTTTCCAAGGCTATGGGAACTGGTATTGGCAAACTGACCTTTCAGGATTTGGAAGTTTTGAACAATGAACGAGGCGCGCCTTATTTTAGTCAGGCACCATTTTCAGGAAAGATTTGGCTATCTATCAGCCATACAGATCAGTTTGTGACAGCCAGTGTCATTTTGGAGGAAAATCATGAAAGCTAGTCCACATAGACCAACCAAGGCTCTGATATATCTGGGAGCTATTCGACAAAATATTCAGCAAATGGGGGCTCATATCCCTGAAGGAACGCTCAAGTGGGCAGTGGTCAAGGCCAATGCCTATGGGCATGGAGCTGTTGCCGTTGCGATGGCGATTCAGGACGATGTTGATGGATTTTGTGTTTCCAATATTGATGAAGCCATCGAACTCCGTCAGGCTGGACTCAGCAAGAAAATCCTCATTTTAGGAGTTTCTGAGATAGAAGCTATTGCTCTAGCAAAAGAATACGACATCACCTTGACTGTGGCTGGGGTGGAATGGATTCAAGCGCTCTTAGCTAGGGAGACAGATTTATCTAGCTTGACTGTCCACCTCAAGATTGACTCAGGAATGGGACGAATTGGTTTTAGAGAAGCTAGTGAGGCTGAGCAGGCTCAAACCATGCTCCAACAACACGGTGCTCGTGTTGAGGGGATTTTTACCCACTTTGCTACTGCAGATGAAGAATCAGATGCCTATTTTAATGCCCAGTTAGAATGCTTTAAAGCTATTTTGGCAAGTATGAAGGAAGTTCCAGAACTGGTTCATGCCAGTAACTCGGCAACGACCCTCTGGCATGCAGAGACTATTTTCAATGCAGTCCGTATGGGAGATGCCATGTATGGTCTCAATCCAAGTGGAGAGGTCTTGGACTTACCCTATGATTTGACACCAGCCTTGACCTTGGAGTCTGCCCTGGTTCATGTCAAGACAGTTCCAGCTGGAGCTTGCATGGGCTATGGAGCCACCTATCAAGCGGATAGTGAGCAAGTCATTGCGACGGTGCCAATCGGTTATGCGGATGGTTGGACACGAGACATGCAGAATTTCTCTGTCTTGGTAGATGGTCAAGCTTGCCCAATCGTCGGACGAGTATCTATGGACCAAATCACCATTCGTCTGCCTAAGATTTATCCGCTAGGAACAAAAGTAACCCTGATCGGCACAAACGGTGGCAAGGAAATCACAGCTACTCAGGTAGCGACTTATCGTGGAACTATTAACTATGAGGTGGTTTGCCTCCTCAGCGACCGCATTCCGAGAGAATATCATTAAAAAGAAAGGAGTGGAGCATGAATCTACACCAACCCTTGCATGTCTTACCTGGTGTGGGACCAAAGTCAGCAGAGAAATACGCCAAACTAGGAATTGAAAACTTGCAAGACCTCTTGCTCTACTTTCCTTTCCGTTACGAAGATTTCAAGACCAAGCAGGTGCTAGAGTTGGAAGATGGCGAAAAGGCTGTCCTATCTGGTCAAGTCGTGACTCCTGCCAGTGTCCAATATTATGGTTTCAAGCGCAATCGCCTGCGTTTTAGTCTCAAGCAGGGAGAAGTCGTTTTTGCGGTGAATTTTTTTAACCAACCCTATCTGGCTGATAAGATAGAGTTGGGTGCAACCCTGGCTGTCTTTGGGAAATGGGACCGTGCCAAGGCCAGTCTGACTGGGATGAAGGTTCTGGCTCAGGTGGAAGAAGACCTCCAACCTGTTTATCGTCTGGCTCAGGGAATCAGTCAGGCCAGTCTGGTTAAGGTCATTAAGACAGCCTTTGATCAGGGGTTGGACCTCTTGATAGAGGAAAATCTTCCCCAGTCTTTGCTGGATAAATACAAACTCATGTCCCGTTGCCAGGCTGTTCGCGCTATGCATTTTCCTAAGGATTTGGCAGAATACAAGCAGGCCCTTCGTCGGATCAAATTTGAGGAACTCTTTTATTTTCAAATGCAGTTGCAGTCACTCAAGTCTGAAAATAGAGTTCAGGGAAGTGGTCTGGTTCTGAATTGGTCCCAGGAAAAAGTGTCGGCTGTTAAAGAAAGTCTGCCTTTTGCCCTGACCCAAGCTCAGGAAAAGAGTTTGCAGGAAATTTTGACCGACATGAAGTCCGACCATCACATGAATCGTCTTCTGCAAGGGGATGTGGGGAGCGGAAAAACGGTGGTCGCTGGCTTAGCCATGTTTGCAGCGGTGACGGCTGGCTACCAGGCGGCTCTCATGGTTCCAACAGAAATCCTAGCAGAGCAACACTTTGAGAGTTTACAGAACCTTTTTCCAGACTTGAAACTGGCTCTCTTGACAGGTTCCTTGAAAGCTGTAGAAAAAAGAGAAGTCTTGGAGACCATTGCCAAGGGTGAGGCTGATTTGATTATCGGAACCCATGCTTTGATACAAGATGGGGTGGATTATGCTCGTCTTGGCTTGATTATCATCGATGAGCAGCACCGTTTTGGTGTGGGGCAAAGGCGTATTCTGAGAGAAAAAGGCGACAATCCTGACGTTCTCATGATGACGGCTACGCCCATTCCACGAACATTGGCTATCACGGCCTTTGGCGATATGGATGTTTCCATTATTGACCAGATGCCAGCAGGGCGGAAGCCGATTGTGACGCGCTGGATTAAGCATGAGCAGCTGCCTCAGGTCTTGACTTGGTTAGAGGGGGAAATTCAAAAAGGTTCGCAAGCCTATGTTATCTCTCCCCTGATCGAAGAATCTGAAGCTTTGGATCTGAAAAATGCTATTGCCTTATCTGAGGAGTTGACAGCTCATTTTGCCGGCAAGGCAGAGGTGTCTCTTTTACATGGGAAGATGAAGAGTGACGAAAAAGACCAAATCATGCAGGATTTCAAAGAGCAAAAAACGGATATTCTGGTTTCGACGACGGTTATCGAGGTTGGGGTCAATGTCCCTAATGCGACCGTCATGATTATCATGGATGCCGATCGGTTCGGTCTCAGCCAACTTCACCAGCTCAGAGGCCGTGTGGGTCGGGGTGACAAGCAGTCCTATGCTGTTCTTGTGGCTAATCCTAAGACTGAGTCTGGGAAGGACCGCATGCGCATCATGACAGAAACGACCAATGGATTTGTCCTTGCGGAGGAAGATTTGAAAATGCGTGGTTCTGGTGAGATTTTTGGAACCAGACAGTCAGGACTTCCAGAGTTTCAAGTGGCGGATATTATCGAAGATTTTCCGATTTTAGAAGAAGCCAGAAAGGTTGCCAGCTACATTAGTTCGATAGAAGGTTGGCAAGAGGATCCAGAATGGCGCATGATTGCTCTCCATCTGGAAAAGAAAGAACATCTAGATTAATACTCTTCGAAAATCAAATTTAAACCACGTCAACGTCGCCTTGGATTATATATGTAACTGACTTCGTCAGTCTTATCTACAACCTCAAAGCAGTGCTTTGAGCAACCTGCGGCTAGTTTCCTAGTTTGCTCTTTGATTTTCATTGAGTATAAGCTTTCTCTAAGGAAAACTTAAGCTAGCTTTTAGGTTTGGGCCTTATACTAGAATCATCAAAAAGAAACGAGGACTCTCACATGACGATTAAAGTAACCTACCAAAAGAAATTCCAAACCGTCAAACTAGAGAAAGGAGCTAGCACCTATTGATACACGAAGAGCGGAAACGCTCTTTTTATTTTTAAAACTACTTTCAGACGATAGGTTTGAGGAAAGAGAATCTAAAATCACTTTCTATTTAGCATTCTTTCTTGCATTGCTTTCCTAGATATGCTAGAGTTATGATAGCGATTACAAAACTAAAGGAGCATGCTATGAAAAATCCAGCTTTACTAGAAGAAATCAAGACTTATAAAGGACGGGATGAGGTGCCAGAAGACTTTGATGCTTTCTGGGATGAAGAGGTCAAAAAAGTTTCAGTCCTTCCTGCCTACCAGTTGGAGGAAAGAGATTTCCATATTCCCCAAGTCAAGTGCTATGAGCTCACTTTTGAAGGAACCAATGAAGGCAAGGTTTATGCACGTGTCGTTCTTCCAAAGACTGAGGGTAAAGTTCCGTTAATTTTCCATTTCCATGGTTATATGGGACGTGGCTGGGACTGGGCCGACATGCTGGCCTTCACTGTGGCTGGTTACGGTGTTGTTTCCATGGATGTCCGAGGCCAGTCGGGCTATTCGCAAGACGGCTCGCGCTCTTCACTAGGAAATACGGTGAAAGGGCATATCATCCGTGGTGCTGTTGAGGGTCGTGAACATCTCTTTTATAAGGATGTTTATCTGGATATTTACCAGTTGGTTGAAATTATTGCTAGTCTGCCACAGGTGGATGAGAAGCGACTTTCTAGCTATGGTGCCTCACAAGGCGGTGCTTTAGCTCTGGTTGCAGCAGCGCTCAATCCTCGGATTCAGAAAACAGTTGCCATCTATCCTTTCTTGTCAGACTTTAGACGAGTGCTTGAGATTGGCAATACCAGTGAAGCCTATGATGAACTCTTCCGTTATTTCAAGTTTCACGATCCCTTCCATGAAACAGAGGAGGAAATCATGGCAACCCTTGCCTATATCGATGTGAAAAATCTTGCCCATCGCATTCAAGGTGAGGTCAAGATGATTACGGGCTTGGACGACGATGTTTGCTATCCTATTACCCAGTTTGCAATTTATAACCGTCTGACCTGCGAAAAGGCCTATCGCATCATGCCTGAGTATGCTCACGAAGCCATGAATGTTTTTGTCAATGATCAGGTTTATAACTGGCTCTGTGGTAGTGAAATTCCTTTTAAGTACGTAAGATAATGAATGAGAGAGCCCAGAAGCTCTCTTTTTTATGTCCAAAACCTGAAAGTACTTTTAGAAAATTTAAAATATTAAAATATTCTTAAAAGTAAAATCTATTCTGTGGGAACACAGATATAAATATAAGACTTTATTGTATAATAAAGGAAAAGTCACTTGTGAAAGGAGGAAAAAGGCTGCCGGGTGGTTAAAAACTCGGGCTCAGCAGAAAATGGGAGAGGATTGGGAGCTCTCATTAAGTTGGATACTTTCTTGTAAAACTTGTCTCTTGAGAGACAATAAAAATTTTTAAAGAAAAAGAAAGCGCTTTATTTTATGAAAAATGAAAGGACAAACATGAATTACAAATCTTTAAATCGGAAACAGCGATACGGAATTCGAAAATTTGCAGTCGGTGCAGCATCGGTAGTGATTGGTACAGTGGTATTTGGAGCAAATCCAGTCTTAGCTCAAGAGCAAGCCAATGCAGCAGGAGCCAATACAGAAACTGTCGAACCTGGTCAAGGTTTATCAGAATTGCCAAAAGAAGCGTCCTCGGGAGATCTTGCTCATTTGGATAAAGATTTGGCTGGCAAATTGGCAGCAGCTCAAGACAACGGCGTTGTGGTGGACCAAGATCATTTGAAAAAAAATGAGAGTGCAGAATCAGAAACTCCATCCTCTACGGGAACCCCTGCAGAAGAAGCAAATAAGGAAGAGGAATCAGAGGATCAGGGTGCTATTCCTCGTGACTATTACTCAAGAGATTTAAAAAATGCTAATCCTGTCCTTGAAAAAGAAGATGTTGAAACCAATGCGGCAAATGGTCAGAGAGTCGATTTATCAAGTGAACTAGACAAACTAAAGCAACTAAAAAATGCTACAGTTCACATGGAGTTCAAACCAGATGCATCAGCTCCACGCTTTTACAATCTCTTCTCTGTATCCAGTGACACCAAGGAAAATGAGTACTTTACTATGTCGGTCCTTGATAATACAGCTCTTATTGAAGGGCGTGGCGCTAACGGGGAACAGTTCTATGATAAGTATACAGATGCTCCTTTGAAAGTTCGCCCAGGACAATGGAATTCCGTGACCTTTACTGTCGAACAACCGACAGCGGAGTTACCTCATGGTCGAGTTCGTCTCTATGTGAACGGTGTCTTATCTCGAACAAGTCTAAAATCTGGGAACTTCATCAAAGATATGCCAGATGTTAATCAAGCTCAACTTGGAGCAACCAAACGGGGCAAGAAAACAGTTTGGTCCTCAAATCTACAAGTCCGAAACCTAACCGTTTATGATCGTGCTTTAAGCCCAGATGAAGTTCAAACACGAAGTCAATTATTTGAAAGAGGTGAATTGGAACAGAAACTACCAGAAGGTGCGAAAATCTCTGAGAAAGAAGACGTCTTTGAAGGTGGTAGGAACAATCAACCAAATAAAGATGGTATCAAGAGCTATCGTATCCCAGCTCTTCTCAAGACAGATAAAGGAACGCTGATTGCAGGTGCAGATGAACGCCGTCTCCATTCGAGTGACTGGGGTGATATCGGCATGGTCATTAGACGCAGTGAAGATAATGGAAAAACATGGGGAGACCGAATCGTAATCTCAAATCCTCGTGACAATGAGCACGCTAAACATGCAGAATGGCCATCTCCAGTTAATATTGATATGGCCTTGGTGCAAGACCCTGAAACAAAGAGAATTTTTGCAATTTACGACATGTTCCTTGAAAGTAAGGCAGTATTTTCATTGCCGGGGCAAGCTCCGAAAGCTTATGAACAAGTGGGAGATAAAGTTTATCAAGTTTTATATAAGCAAGGAGAATCAGGTCGCTATACGATTCGAGAAAACGGAGAGGTTTTCGACCCTCAAAATAGAAAGACAGATTATCGTGTTGTCGTTGACCCTAAAAAACCAGCCTACAGCGATAAGGGAGATTTGTATAAAGGGAATGAGCTAATCGGAAATATTTATTTTGAATATAGCGAAAAGAATATTTTTAGAGTTTCCAATACCAACTACCTATGGATGTCCTACAGTGATGACGATGGGAAGACTTGGTCTGCACCAAAAGATATTACTCATGGGATTCGGAAAGATTGGATGCACTTCCTAGGAACTGGACCTGGTACTGGCATTGCCTTGCGTACAGGGCCTCATAAGGGAAGACTGGTGATTCCAGTTTATACAACAAACAACGTTTCCTACCTAAGTGGTTCTCAATCATCTCGTGTAATTTATTCAGATGATCATGGAGAAACATGGCAAGCAGGGGAAGCAGTTAATGATAACCGCCCAGTAGGCAACCAAACCATTCACTCTTCAACCATGAATAATCCAGGTGCCCAAAATACGGAGTCAACTGTTGTTCAGTTGAATAATGGGGATCTCAAGCTCTTTATGCGTGGGTTGACTGGTGATCTTCAGGTTGCGACCAGTCATGATGGGGGAGCAACGTGGGATAAGGAAATCAAACGTTATCCTCAAGTAAAAGACGTTTATGTTCAAATGTCCGCTATTCACACCATGCATGAAGGAAAGGAATACATTCTACTCAGCAATGCTGGTGGTCCTGGACGCAACAATGGTTTGGTTCACCTGGCTCGTGTTGAGGAGAATGGTGAGTTGACATGGCTGAAACACAATCCTATACAAAGTGGTAAGTTTGCATACAACTCGCTCCAAGAACTCGGAAATGGCGAATATGGTTTGCTTTATGAGCATGCGGATGGCAATCAAAACGATTATACTTTATCCTATAAGAAATTCAACTGGGATTTCTTAAGCAAAGACAGAATATCTCCTAAAGAAGCAAAAGTAAAATATGCTATTCAAAAATGGCCAGGTATTATAGCCATGGAGTTCGATTCGGAAGTATTGGTCAACAAGGCTCCGACCCTTCAATTGGCAAATGGCAAGACAGCAACCTTCATGACCCAATACGATACAAAAACTCTCCTATTCACAATAGATCCAGAGGATATGGGTCAAAGAATTACAGGTCTAGCTGAGGGTGCAATTGAAAGCATGCACAATTTACCAGTTTCTTTAGCTGGCTCTAAACTAAGCGATGGTATTAATGGCAGTGAAGCTGCTATCCATGAGGTTCCAGAGTTCACAGGTGGTGTTAATGCAGAAGAAGCAGCGGTTCATGAAGTTCCGGAGTATACAGGTCCAATGGCAACAGTAGGTGAAGAACCAGCTCCTACAGTAGAAAAACCAGAATTCACTGGTGGTGTCAATGCTGAGGAAGCCCCAGTGGCAGAGATGCCAGAGTACACCGGTCCATTATCAACAGTAGGAGAAGAAGCAGCGCCAACGGTTGAAAAGCCTGAATTTACAGGTGGTGTCAACGCTGTTGAGGCAGCAGTCCATGAGGTTCCAGAGTTCAAGGGTGGTGTCAATGCAGTTCTAGCAGCCTCAAACGAGCTTCCGGAATATAGAGGAGGTGCTAACTTTGTCTTGGCAGCTTCAAATGATCTACCAGAGTACATAGGTGGCGTCAATGGTGCTGAGGCGGCAGTCCATGAACTTCCAGAGTATAAGGGAGACACCAATTTAGTATTGGCGGCAGCAGACAACAAACTGTCTCTAGGCCAAGATGTGACCTATCAAGCGCCAGCAGCTAAACAAGATGAACTTCCGAATACGGGAAGTAAGGAAACAAACTCACTGATTTCCCTTGGTCTTGCAGGTGTTCTTTTATCCTTGTTTGCATTTGGCAAGAAGAGAAAAGAATAATAAGCAAAAGTATTTGAATAAGTCTCAGAAGAGATAGCAGGTTTTTCAGCCTGCTATCTTTCTTTATTAAATTCAGCTTGCTTCGAAATCATAAGAAGTCTGAAACTACTTTCAGGATAGTCTGTTCTATAAAATAGTTTTGAAACTGAAATCTATTCTACTACAAGCTATTGAAAGCGCTTAACAAATGATATATAATAAGCCCATAAGAACAAGAAAGGGAGGAAAGAGGATGCCACAGATCAGCAAAGAAGCCTTGATTGAACAAATCAAAGATGGAATCATTGTCTCTTGCCAGGCACTTCCTCACGAACCGCTTTATACAGAAGCGGGAGGAGTCATTCCCTTGCTAGTCAAAGCGGCTGAGCAAGGTGGAGCAGTCGGTATCCGAGCAAACAGTGTTCGCGATATCAAGGAGATTAAGGAGGTTACGAAACTCCCGATTATCGGGATTATCAAACGTGACTATCCGCCACAGGAGCCTTTCATTACAGCTACGATGAGAGAAGTGGATGAACTGGCTGAACTAGATATTGAGGTCATTGCTCTGGATTGTACCAAACGTGAACGTTACGATGGTTTGGAAATTCAGGACTTTATCCGACAAGTCAAAGAAAAATATCCGCATCAACTCTTAATGGCTGATACTAGCACGTTTGAAGAGGGTATAGCAGCAGTTGAAGCAGGGATTGATTTTGTTGGAACAACCCTATCAGGTTACACCTCTTATAGTCCCAAAGTGGATGGTCCAGACTTTGAACTGATCAAAAAACTGTGTGAAGCAGGGGTGGATGTCATCGCGGAAGGGAAAATTCATACACCAGAACAAGCTAAGCAAATCCTTGAGTATGGGGTGCGAGGTATCGTTGTTGGTGGAGCGATTACTAGACCAAAAGAGATTACGGAACGCTTTGTTGCCGGTCTAAAATAACACAATCTCAAAAAAGAGGAGAGTGGTCGATGCGTCGGATAAAATGAAAACGTATACAAATATAAAGAACTCATTATCCAATATGGATACGCTTATCAATTAGGAGAATACAAATGAAATTTAGAAAACTAGCTTGTACAGTACTTGCGGGTGCTGCGATTCTTGGCCTTGCGGCTTGTGGTAACTCTGGTGGAAGTAAAGATGCTGGAAGCTCTAGTAGCGATAGCGGAAAAACAGAAATCACTTGGTGGGCATTCCCAGTCTTCACACAAGAAAAAACGGGTGACGGTGTTGGAACTTATGAAAAATCAATCATCGAAGCTTTCGAAAAAGCAAATCCAGATGTAAAAGTGAAATTGGAAACCATCGACTTCAAGTCAGGTCCTGAAAAGATTACAACAGCCATCGAAGCGGGAACAGCGCCAGACGTACTTTTTGACGCACCAGGGCGTATCATCCAATACGGTAAAAATGGTAAATTGGCTGAGTTGAACGACCTCTTCACAGACGAATTTGTCAAAGATGTCAACAACGAAAACATCGTACAAGCAAGTAAGGCTGGAGACAAAGCTTACATGTATCCAATCAGTTCAGCTCCATTCTACATGGCTATGAACAAGAAAATGTTGGAAGATGCTGGAGTTGCAAACCTTGTAAAAGAAGGTTGGACAACTGATGACTTTGAAAAAGTTTTGAAAGCGCTTAAAGATAAAGGATATACACCAGGTTCATTGTTCAGTTCTGGTCAAGGGGGAGACCAAGGAACACGTGCCTTCGTTGCAAACCTTTATGGCGGTTCTGTAACAGACAAAGACGTAACCAAATATACAACAGACGATCCTAAATTCGTCAAAGGTCTTGAAAAAGCTGCTAGCTGGATCAAAGACGGTTTGTTGAACAATGGTTCACAATTTGACGGTGGAGCAGACATCCAAAACTTTGCCAACGGTCAAACTTCATACACAATCCTTTGGGCACCAGCTCAAAACGGTATCCAAGCGAAACTCTTGGAAGCAAGTAAGGTAGATGTGGTAGAAGTACCATTCCCATCAGACTCTGGTAAACCATCTCTTGAATACCTTGTAAACGGATTTGCAGTATTTAACAACAAAGACGATAAGAAAGTCGCAGCTGCTAAGAAATTCGTTCAATTCATCGCAGATGACAAAGAATGGGGTCCTAAAGACGTAGTTCGTACAGGTGCTTTCCCAGTTCGTACTTCATTTGGTAAACTTTATGAAGACAAACGTATGGAAACAATCAGTGGCTGGACTAAATACTACTCACCATACTACAACACTATCGATGGATTTGCTGAAATGAGAACCCTTTGGTTCCCAATGTTGCAATCTGTATCAAATGGTGACGAAAAACCAGCGGATGCCTTGAAAGCCTTCACTGAAAAAGCTAACGAAACAATCAAAAAAGCTACAAAACAATAAGCACTAAGTCAGATTGATTCCCCCCTTTTCCCTGTGCACTATGGTGTAAGAAAAGGGGGACTTTTGTTTGAAATGGTAGGAACTGTCACGAAATTAAAATGAAGTTCTTACATAAGCGAATCTTAAAAAATTTCATTTTGGTTTTAAAACAGTTCAAGAAAATCAAAAACTATTCTATTTGAAAGAGAGGTGCCGACTGTGAAAGTCAATAAAATTCGTATGCGGGAAACAGTGATTTCCTACGCTTTCCTAGCACCAGTGTTATTCTTCTTTGTCATCTTTGTCTTGGCTCCTATGATTATGGGATTCATTACAAGTTTCTTTAACTACTCCATGACTAAATTTGAGTTTGTAGGCTTTGACAACTACATTCGCATGTTTAAAGACCCTGTCTTTATGAAGTCTTTGATCAATACCGTTATCCTGGTTATTGGATCTGTTCCGATTGTGGTTCTCTTCTCGCTCTTTGTAGCATCTCAAACCTATCATCAAAATGCCATTGCCCGTTCTTTCTATCGTTTCGTCTTCTTCCTTCCTGTAGTTACAGGTAGTGTTGCCGTAACGGTTGTATGGAAATGGATTTATGACCCACTATCAGGGATTTTGAACTTTGTCCTTAAGTCAAGTCATATTATCAGCCAAAACATTTCTTGGTTGGGTGACAAAAACTGGGCTTTGCTAGCGATTATGATTATCCTTTTGACAACATCTGTTGGTCAACCGATTATCCTTTATATCGCTGCTATGGGAAATATTGACAACTCACTTGTTGAAGCGGCGCGTGTTGACGGTGCGACTGAGTTTCAAGTCTTCTGGAAGATCAAATGGCCTAGCCTTCTTCCAACAACTCTTTACATCGCGATCATTACAACCATCAACTCATTCCAATGTTTCGCCTTGATTCAGCTCTTGACTTCTGGTGGTCCAAACTACTCAACAAGTACACTGATGTACTACCTTTACGAAAAAGCTTTCCAATTGACAGAATATGGCTATGCAAATACTATCGGTGTCTTCTTGGCGGTGATGATTGCCATTGTCAGCTTTGCTCAATTCAAGATCCTCGGAAACGACGTAGAATACTAAAGAAAGGAGACAGTTATGCAACCTACACAAAAGAAACCTTTAACAGCTTTCACTGTTATTTCAACGATTATCTTGCTCTTGTTGACCGTACTGTTCATCTTTCCATTCTACTGGATCTTGACAGGTGCCTTCAAATCACAGCCTGATACCATTATGATTCCGCCACAGTGGTTCCCTAAAATGCCAACCATGGAGAACTTCCAACAACTCATGGTGCAAAACCCTGCTATGCAGTGGATGTGGAACTCTGTATTTATCTCACTGGTAACCATGTTCCTAGTGTGTGCAACCTCTTCTCTAGCAGGTTATGTCTTGGCTAAAAAACGTTTCTATGGTCAGCGCATCCTCTTTGCAGTCTTTATCGCTGCCATGGCTCTTCCAAAACAAGTTGTCCTTGTACCATTGGTACGTATCGTCAACTTCATGGGAATTCACGATACTCTTTGGGCAGTTATCCTGCCTTTGATTGGATGGCCATTCGGGGTCTTCCTTATGAAACAATTCAGTGAAAATATCCCTACAGAATTGCTTGAATCAGCTAAAATCGACGGTTGTGGTGAGATTCGTACTTTCTGGAGCGTAGCCTTCCCTATCGTGAAACCAGGATTTGCAGCCCTTGCGATCTTTACCTTCATCAATACTTGGAACGACTACTTTATGCAGTTGGTTATGTTGACTTCACGTCAAAACTTGACCATCTCACTCGGGGTTGCGACCATGCAGGCCGAAATGGCAACCAACTATGGTTTGATCATGGCAGGTGCAGCTCTTGCAGCAGTGCCAATCGTAACCGTCTTCCTTG
>NZ_GL732468.1:157080-179646 GCF_000187645.1 Streptococcus sp. C300 | reverse complement strand
AGTTTATCTAGCGAGGATTATCTAGGCAATTATGAAGCAGCAAAAGTGGCTATCGATGCCATTTACCAAGCAGATTAGGAGAAAATTAATGAAAACAGTAACTAAAAAAATACACACAATTTATCGAAAACTTTAACAATGTCCATGCTGAAGCCCGCAAGATCGGTTTTGCAGGGATCATGCGCCTGCTCTGGAAAGATCTCTTTGCAGTCTTTATCGCTGCCATGGCTCTTCCAAAACAAGTTGTCCTTGTACCATTGGTACGTATCGTCAACTTCATGGGAATTCACGATACTCTTTGGGCAGTTATCCTGCCTTTGATTGGATGGCCATTCGGGGTCTTCCTTATGAAACAATTCAGTGAAAATATCCCTACAGAATTGCTTGAATCAGCTAAAATCGACGGTTGTGGTGAGATTCGTACTTTCTGGAGCGTAGCCTTCCCTATCGTGAAACCAGGATTTGCAGCCCTTGCGATCTTTACCTTCATCAATACTTGGAACGACTACTTTATGCAGTTGGTTATGTTGACTTCACGTCAAAACTTGACCATCTCACTCGGGGTTGCGACCATGCAGGCCGAAATGGCAACCAACTATGGTTTGATCATGGCAGGTGCAGCTCTTGCAGCAGTGCCAATCGTAACCGTCTTCCTTGTCTTCCAAAAATCCTTCACTCAAGGGATTACTATGGGAGCGGTTAAAGGTTAAGACCTTGCGAAAATCGAGTTTAAACGACGTTAGCGTTACCTTGCCATACTTAAGTATTGCCTGCGGTTAGCTTCCTAGTTTGTTCTTCGATTTTCGTTGAGTATAAGAGAATACAGAGTTATAAGTGTCTACAAAATGGAGAGTATGCAGTTACTTCGTGAAGTTTTGTCAGACACTTATAAACTTACGAATGAACTCTTTTCATGATACTAGTTAGAGTAGGTTCGTTTTATTGTTGCTATTTCCCGCTTTAGTGGTATCTAAGATAAGCAACTTACGCTTATCTTAGACGGAATTTTTGAGACTGATGATGAAGGAGTGAAAGGCTCAAAAATTAGGAATGAAATTCCGAAGGAATTTGCTTCCGTCCGCACTGTTACAGGGAGATAGAGGAAGGATAATTCGGAACTGAAAACTAGTAACTATCAGAAACGAAGGAAACAGTATGATTTTTGACGATTTGAAAAACATCGCCTTTTACAAGGGGATCCATCCCAACCTAGACAAGGCTATCGACTATCTCTATCAGCACCGTAAGGATTCTTTCGAACTCGGTAAGTATGAGATTGACGGGGACAAGGTCTTTCTAGTTGTTCAGGAAAATGTCCTCAATCAAGCTGAAAATGATCAGTTTGAGCACCATAAGAACTATGCAGACTTGCATTTACTGGTAGAAGGACATGAATATTCGAGCTACGGTTCACGTATCAAAGATGAAGCAGTAGCATTCGACGAAGCGAGTGACATTGGTTTTGTCCATTGTCATGAACGCTACCCACTCTTGTTGGGCTATCACAATTTTGCGATTTTCTTCCCAGGAGAACCTCACCAGCCAAATGGCTACGCAGGGATGGAAGAAAAAGTTCGCAAGTATCTCTTTAAAATTTTGATTGATTAAAAGAATCAGGAGGAGCAAACATGGCACAAAAAGGAGTAAGCCTTATCAAGGCAGCATTTGATACAGATAATTTTCTCATGCGTTTCAGTGAGAAGGTCTTGGATATCGTCACAGTCAATCTTCTTTTTGTCGTCTCTTGTTTGCCCATCGTGACGATTGGAGTGGCGAAAATCAGCCTCTATGAAACCATGTTTGAGATTAAGAGAAGCAGACGGGTACCAGTCTTTAGAACTTATCTAAGAGCCTTCAAGCAAAATCTGAAACTGGGTTTCCAGTTAGGTTTGCTAGAGTTGGGCATAGTTTTGCTAAGTCTTTTAGACCTCTATCTTTTCTGGGGCCAGACAGCTTTACCTTTCCAGATTGTGAAAGCTATTTGTTTGGGGATTCTCATCTTCCTCACTCTGGTGATGTTGGCTAGTTATCCCATCGCTGCACGCTATGATTTGTCTTGGAAAGAAGTGCTGCAAAAAGGGCTTATCTTGGCAAGTTTTAACTTTCCTTGGTTCTTCCTCATGTTAGCCATTCTCTTTCTCATAGTGATGGTTCTTTATCTATCCGCCTTCACTCTCCTTTTGGGTGGGTCAGCTTTTATCCTCTTTGGTTTTGGTTTGCTGGTCTTTCTCCAAGCAGGATTGATGGAGAAAATTTTCGCCAAATACCAGTAGGATGAGGTATTTCTGAAACTACTTTCAATCGTTACAGTTTCTAAAATACAAGTAGAAACTAAAATCTAAGTGTATACAAGATATTGAAAGCGATTTTCACAAGGTGTATACTAAATTTGTAAAAAATAGAACTGCTCTCAGCAGAAAAAAAGAAATCTTAGGAGAAAATCTATGTCAGATTTGAAAAAATACGAAGGTGTCATTCCAGCCTTCTACGCATGTTATGATGATCAAGGAGAAGTCAGTCCAGAGCGTACGCGTGCCTTGGTTCAATACTTCATTGATAAGGGTGTTCAAGGTCTCTATGTCAATGGTTCTTCTGGTGAATGTATCTACCAAAGTGTGGCAGACCGCAAGTTGATTTTGGAAGAAGTCATGGCAGTTGCCAAAGGAAAATTGACTATCATCGCCCATGTTGCCTGCAACAATACCAAAGATAGTATGGAGCTTGCTCGCCACGCGGAAAGCTTGGATGTAGATGCCATTGCAACGATTCCACCGATTTACTTCCGCTTGCCAGAATACTCAGTTGCCAAATACTGGAATGATATCAGTGCTGCAGCTCCAAACACAGACTACGTGATTTACAATATTCCTCAATTGGCAGGTGTTGCTTTGACTCCAAGTCTCTACACTGAAATGTTGAAGAATCCTCGTGTTATCGGTGTTAAGAACTCTTCTATGCCAGTTCAAGATATCCAAACCTTTGTCAGCCTTGGTGGAGAAGACCATATCGTCTTTAATGGTCCAGATGAACAATTCCTAGGTGGTCGCCTCATGGGTGCCAAAGCTGGTATTGGTGGTACTTATGGTGCTATGCCAGAACTCTTCTTGAAACTTAATGAGTTGATTGCTAAGAAAGATTTGGAAACAGCGCGTGAATTGCAATACGCTATCAACGCAATCATTGGTAAATTGACTGCTGCAAATGGAAATATGTACGGTGTGATCAAAGAAGTCTTGAAGATTAATGAAGGACTTAACATCGGATCAGTTCGTTCGCCATTGACGCCAGTAACCGAAGAAGATCGCCCAGTTGTAGAAGCAGCAGCACAATTGATTCGTGAAACCAAGGAGCGCTTCCTCTAATCCATAAGGAGGTATTTATGACACACTACGTTGCAATTGATATCGGTGGAACCAACATCAAATATGGTTTGATTGACCAAGAAGGCCAACTTGTTGAATCGCATGAAATGCCAACTGAGGCGCAAAAGGGTGGACCTCATATCTTACAAAAGACAAAAGATATCGTAGCCAGCTATTTAGAAAAAGGCCCAGTAGCAGGTGTTGCCATTTCTTCGGCAGGGATGGTGGATCCTGATAAGGGTGAGATTTTCTATGCTGGTCCTCAGATTCCCAACTATGCAGGAACCCAGTTCAAGAAGGAAATTGAGACGAGATTTGCGATTCCTTGTGAGATTGAAAATGATGTCAACTGTGCAGGTCTGGCTGAGGCAGTATCTGGTTCAGGCAAGGGAGCGAGTGTCACACTTTGCTTGACCATTGGAACAGGTATCGGTGGTTGCTTGATTATGGATGGGAAAGTTTTCCATGGATTTAGCAATTCAGCTTGTGAAGTCGGTTATATGCATATGCAGGATGGGGCTTTTCAAGATTTGGCTTCTACGACAGCCTTGGTAGAGTATGTAGCAACAGCTCATGGTGACTCAGTCGACCAGTGGAATGGGCGACGCATCTTCAAGGAGGCCACAGAAGGAAACAAGGTCTGCATGGCTGGCATTGACCGTATGGTAGATTACCTCGGGAAAGGTCTGGCAAATGTTTGCTACGTTGCCAATCCAGAAGTGGTCATTCTCGGTGGCGGCATCATGGGACAGGAAGCTATTCTGAAACCTAAAATTCGAAAGGCTTTGAAAGATGCACTTGTTCCAAGTTTGGCAGACAAGACTCGACTTGAGTTTGCCCACCATCAGAATACTGCTGGTATGCTAGGTGCCTATCATCATTTCAAAACAAAACAATCCTAGTTTGGAATTATAGAATTAAGCAGAACACTTAATCACTAGTTGAGTGAAAAATGTTTTGCTTAATTTTTTTTGATGATAGAAAAACTGTCAAGTATATGAAAAGTAGTGGAAAGACAAAGAGAATTACAAAAAAAGAACGATAGGAGCAGATTTCCTACCATCGAAAAATATATGAGAGGAGATAGCCCTAGAAGACGGAACAAGCACTCTACTTTTTTTCTAAATACTAAACCTAGTCCAAAAAGAAAAAAGTGATATAATGAGATGAACGAGAATTTGACAAATTGGAATTTTGTTTTCCTTGGGTTCCTTGGTTTTCACTTTTGTCCAATTTTTGAATATATGGAGGTAAATTATGGAATATAAAGAAATAAAATTAAACGTTTCAAATAATAAAATCAGAGAATATAAGCAATTTGAAGGCATGAAATTATATTCTGATTTTTTCAAATCTGAAGACGGAAGAAAATTAACTAATAAAAGAGTATATGTTACAAGAAAACAAAATTATGTTTATTATGAAAGAACGGATGTGAATTGGAATTATTGGTCGAATAAAGATAGTTATAATTCAGATTTTATTCCAGATAGTGTTGAACATGATATTATTTTTGAAATTTCTTCAGAACTAAGCACCTTTAGTAAACATTTAGGAAAAGAACTGATTGAAAAAATAGAGTTAAAATATAAAAATGGAGAGATTTTAGAAATATTAGACATTTAATCCACTGGTTTAATTAGAGTAATTATTAAAATATAAGATCTTTATACTCATATATTCAAATCTCGGTTTGTAGAAGCGAAACAATTAAATAAAACCATTAAAGAGGAAGTTAAAGTAAATAGCGATACTTCCTTTTTGTTGTCAAACATTCAAAAACGGAATGGAAGATTTATGGAAGAATTGAAAAGCCCAGATAAAAAAGGCATTAGCACAAAGAGAAAGATTGGGAAGATCACCTATGCTCCAATTATCATTTTATACTCAATGAAAATCAAAGAGCAAAGTAGGAAGCTAGCCGTAGGCAGTACTTGAGTACGGCAAGGCGAAGCTGACGTGGTTTGAAGAGATTTTCGAAGAGTATCAAAACAAAAACAATCCTAGTTTGGTTAAGCCAAACTAGGATTTTCTAACGCGTTTTTGCCTACGATAGCCATTGAGTTTTTTATTTTCCCAATAACTATTAAAGATTTTTTCCTTGCTCTCGCGATTGATTTCTAAAAAGTAGGCATAAATCAAATCTATTAAAATGAGCATAGGGAGTTGAGCGGAAATACGCTGGATGTAAGAAGACTGACTATGACTTGCGACAAGGACTGTTTCGGTATAGGCCTGACTGTTTTTGTTTGGAGCGCTGGTAAAGAGGATGGTCTTGGCCCCCATGTCCTTGGCATCCAGCAAACTATCGAGGACGGATTGAGTAGTGCCTGATAGAGAAAAGCCAAGTACCAGACAATTTTCATCCATGATACTAGTCGTCCAAGCAAAGCCATCCTGATCGGTCAAAGCTTCACAGACAACACCTAGACGCATAAAGCGCAGTTTCATCTCACGGGCAATCAGACCAGAACTTCCCGTCCCAAAAAAGTAAACTCGTTCAGCGTCATCGATTAATTGGGCAACTCGTTCCAGTTGTTCTTCGTCAATCAAATCCTGAGTTTGTTCTCGCATGATACTGTAGCTTCTCAAAACACGTTTAGTCAAAGGACTGTGTTTGTGCGAATGAGTGTCCGGTTTACTAGCCTGATGCTGGTATTGAAAGACGAACTCTCGGTAGCCTGCAAAACCACACTTTTTGGCAAAGCGGGTCAAGGCTGCTTGGGAGATATGTAATTTCTGGGTAACTTGCTGAGAAGAGAGATCATCTTGGATCGTTTCAGCTTGCAAAAAATAGCGAGCGATTTCTTGCTCGAGCTCGGTTAATTCTTCAAAATGGAGGTCGATTATGGTTGCGATATCTGGCTTGTTCATGAGGCTCCTTTTTATGAGTCAAAGTCTTAAAAGTTAACGCTTTCCTAACTATTACTATCATTATATCATAGAAAATAGGATAACCAAATAAAAAGGCATTTTCAGTTAAAAGTCAAAAAATGCTTCGACTTTTCCAAGAGTTTCTCCGTAAAATATGGTACAATGAAATGTACTGAGCTTTACCTATTTACTCTATTATTTTAGGGAAAATAAAGGTGGAAATCGGGAATTTTTCTAGAAAAGAGTCTTAGTTGTATGAGAAAATTTAATAGCCATTCGATTCCGATTCGGCTTAATTTATTATTTGCGATTGTTATCCTGCTCTTTATGGCCATTATTGGTCGTTTGTTATACATGCAGGTGCTAAATAAAGATTTTTATGAAACAAAATTGGCTTCAGCCAGCCAAACAAGGGTAACAACCAGTTCAGCTCGTGGACAGATCTATGATGCGGCAGGGAAACCCTTGGTAGAAAATACTGTCAAGCAAGTTGTTTCTTTCACACGAAACAATAAAATGACAGCAGCTGAATTGAAGGAGACAGCCAAGAAACTCCTCACATATGTAAATGTAACCTCCCCTGATCTGACTGATCGACAAATTGCAGACTATTACTTGGCGGACCAGGATATTTACAAAAAAACAGTCGAATCCTTGCCAAGCGATAAACGCCTGGATTCAGATGGGAACCGCTTATCGGAAGCGACACTTTACAATAATGCGGTTGAAAGCATTGACGTGAGTCAACTTAATTATACAGATGACCAGAAAAAGGAAATCTATCTCTTTAGTCAGCTCAATGCTGTTGAAAATTTTGCAACAGGAACCATTTCTACGGATGCCTTAGATGATACCCAAGTTGCTCTCGTTGCATCAGCGTCCAAGGAATTACCAGGTATCAGCATTTCAACCTCATGGGATCGTAAAGTCTTGGACACTTCTTTATCGACAATCGTCGGTAGCGTTTCAAATGAAAAGTCAGGACTTCCAGCTGAGGAAGTTGATGCTTATCTCAAAAAAGGGTATTCTCTCAATGACCGAGTGGGAACTTCCTATCTTGAAAAGCAATATGAAGATGTTCTTCAAGGCAAACGTTCCGTCAAGGAAATCCACCTCGACAAACACGGAAATATGGAAAGTGTGGAAAATGTTGAAGAAGGAAGCAAAGGAAACAATATCAAGTTAACGATTGACCTAGCTTTCCAGAATGGTGTGGACGACCTACTCAAGAGCTACTTCAACTCAGAGTTGGGTAACGGTGGAGCAAAGTACTCTGAAGGGGTTTACGCCGTAGCCCTCAATCCTAAAACCGGTGCAGTTTTGTCTATGTCAGGGCTCAAACATGACTTGAAAACGGGAGAGTTAACACCTGATTCCTTGGGAACGGTAACCAATGTCTTTGTCCCAGGTTCGGTTGTTAAGGCAGCAACTATCAGCTCTGGTTGGGAAAATGGAGTCTTGTCAGGCAATCAAACCTTGACAGACCAACCGATTGTCTTCCAAGGTTCAGCTCCGATTAATTCTTGGTACACTCAGGCCTACGGTTCATTTCCGATTACAGCTGTAGAAGCTTTGGAGTATTCATCTAATGCCTACATGGTTCAAACGGCTTTGGGTATCATGGGTCAAACTTATCAACCTAATATGTTTGTTGGAACTAGTAATTTGGAATCAGCTATGGGGAAATTGCGTGCGACATTTGCGGAATATGGTCTAGGTGCTTCAACGGGCATCGACCTTCCAGATGAGTCAACTGGTTTTATACCAAAAGAGTATAATTTTGCTAATTACATTACCAATGCATTTGGCCAGTTTGATAACTATACTCCAATGCAATTGGCCCAGTATGTTGGAACCATTGCCAACAATGGTGTTCGGATTGCACCTCACATTGTTGAGGGGATTTATGGAAATAATGAACAAGGTGGTTTAGGCAGTCTGGTTCAAGAAACAGCCACTAAGGAACTAAACAAGGTCAATATCTCAGAATCAGATATGGCTATCTTGCAGCAAGGTTTCTATCAAGTTTCGCATGGAACGAGTGCTCTGACAACTGGTCGTGCCTTTTCAAATGGCGCAGCCGTTTCCATCAGCGGGAAAACGGGTACTGCTGAAAGTTACGTTAATGGCGGTCAAAAAGCCAATAATACCAACGCAGTCGCCTATGCACCGACCGAAAATCCCCAAATCGCGGTCGCAGTCGTCTTTCCTCATAACACCAACCTTACAAACGGTGTCGGACCTTCGATTGCACGCGACATTATCAATCTTTATCACCAACACCATCCAATGAATTAGAAAGGAACTTATGCTGTATCCAACACCTATTGCCAAGCTGATTGATAGCTATTCAAAGTTACCAGGTATCGGGATTAAAACGGCTACCCGCCTAGCCTTCTATACCATTGGAATGTCTGATGACGATGTCAATGAATTTGCCAAAAATCTCCTGTCTGCTAAACGGGAATTGACCTATTGTTCCATCTGTGGCCGTTTAACGGATGATGATCCTTGCTCGATCTGTACGGACCCGACTCGAGACCAGACAACCATCTTGGTGTTAGAGGATAGTCGCGATGTGGCTGCTATGGAAAACATCCAAGAATACCATGGACTCTATCATGTCTTGCACGGCCTCATTTCTCCGATGAATGGTATCAGCCCAGACGATATCAACCTCAAGAGTCTCATGACCCGTCTTATGGATAACGAGGTTTCAGAAGTGATCGTGGCAACCAATGCGACGGCAGATGGCGAAGCGACCTCTATGTACCTTTCTCGTTTGCTCAAGCCAGCTGGTATCAAGGTCACTCGCCTAGCACGAGGTCTAGCCGTGGGAGCAGATATCGAGTATGCGGACGAGGTCACCCTCTTACGAGCTATTGAAAATCGGACAGAGTTGTAGGAGTAGACAATTTACGAACTAAATTTATTCATAAGAAAATTAAGGAGACCGACTTTGATGTTATTGGTCTCCTTTTATGTTTCTTGAATTCTAGTACCATGTTCAAGTTTCAAAAAAGAAGCAAATATGATATACTAAAGAACGAGTATTCTATTAGAATTAGGACAAGTAATATGAAACAAACGATTATTCTTTTATACGGTGGACGTAGTGCAGAGCGTGAAGTCTCTGTCCTTTCAGCTGAAAGTGTTATGCGTGCGGTCAACTACGACCGTTTCACAGTCAAGACTTTCTTCATCAGCCAGTCAGGTGACTTTATCAAAACGCAAGAATTTAGCCAGACTCCAGGTCAAGAAGATCGTCTCATGACCAATGCGACTATTGACTGGGACAAGAAAATAGCGCCAAGTTCCATCTATGAAGAAGGTGCAGTGGTCTTTCCAGTTCTTCATGGCCCAATGGGAGAGGATGGCTCTGTTCAAGGATTCTTGGAAGTTTTAAAAATGCCTTATGTCGGCTGCAATATCTTGTCATCCAGCCTTGCCATGGATAAAATCACGACTAAGCGTGTCTTGGAGTCTGCCGGGATTGCTCAAGTTCCTTATGTAGCCATCGTCGAAGGTGATGATGTGACTGCTAAAATAGCTGAAGTTGAAGAAAAACTGACTTATCCAGTCTTCACGAAGCCGTCAAACATGGGTTCTAGTGTCGGTATTTCTAAGTCTGAAAACCAAGAAGAACTCCGTCAAGCTTTGGAGCTCGCCTTCCAATATGACAGTCGTGTCTTAGTAGAGCAAGGGGTGAATGCGCGTGAAATTGAGGTTGGTCTCTTGGGCAACTACGATGTGAAGAGCACTTTGCCAGGTGAAGTGGTCAAGGATGTTGCCTTCTATGACTACGATGCCAAGTATATCGATAACAAGATTACCATGGACATCCCAGCCAAGATTAGTGATGATGTGGTAGCTGTCATGCGTCATAATGCAGAAACTGCCTTCCGTGCGATCGGTGGCCTCGGTCTGTCTCGTTGTGATTTCTTCTATACAGATAAGGGCGAGATTTTCCTAAACGAGCTTAACACCATGCCAGGTTTTACTCAGTGGTCTATGTATCCACTACTTTGGGACAATATGGGAATCAGCTACCCAGAACTAATCGAGCATTTGGTTGACCTTGCTAAGCAAAGTTTTGACAAGCGCGAAGCGCATTTGCTATAAAAATGAAAGAGAGGGTAGAAGCCAGAACTATCACTGCATGGTGACTAGAGTTCTTGGACTTCAACCCTTTTTAAAGGAGTAGAAATGAAATTAACAATCCATGAAGTTGCCCAAGCTGTTGGAGCTAAAAATGACGTTAGTCTTTTTGCGGATGCTCAGTTAGAAAAGGCTGAGTTTGACAGTCGTTTGATTGGGACAGGTGATTTATTTGTGCCTCTCAAAGGTGCGCGTGATGGTCATGACTTTATCGAAACGGCTTTTGAAAATGGTGCAGCAGTAACCCTCTCTGAGAAGGAAGTAGAAGGTTATCCTTACATTCTAGTAGACGACGTGTTGTCTGCCTTTCAAACCCTCGCAGCTTACTATCTTGAAAAAACGGCAGTTGATGTCTTTGCCGTTACGGGTTCAAATGGTAAGACAACGACCAAGGATATGTTGGCGCATTTACTGTCAACAACCTACAAGACCTACAAAACTCAGGGCAATTACAATAACGAGATTGGTCTTCCTTATACTGTTCTTCATATGCCTGATGATACTGAAAAGTTGGTCTTGGAGATGGGGCAGGATCACTTGGGAGATATCCATCTCTTGTCTAAATTGGCTCATCCTAAGACAGCCATTGTGACCTTGGTTGGAGAGGCTCATTTGGCCTTTTTCAAAGACCGTTCGGAGATTGCTAAAGGGAAGATGCAAATTGCTGATGGTATGGCACCAGATTCTTTGCTTTTGGCACCAGCTGACCCGATCGTAGAGGACTACTTGCCTACAGATAAAAAAGTGGTCCGTTTTGGGCAAGGAGCTGATTTAGAAGTCACAGACTTGATTGAGCGCAAGGATAGTCTGACCTTTAAGGCGAATTTTTTGGGACAAGCCCTCGATTTGCCAGTGACAGGTAAGTACAATGCTACCAATGCTATGATTGCTGCTTATGTGGCTCTTCAAGAAGGAGTGTCAGAGGAGCAAATTCATCAGGCCTTCCAAAATCTGGAATTGACGCGTAACCGTACTGAGTGGAAGAAAGCAGCCAATGGAGCAGATATTCTGTCTGATGTATACAATGCCAATCCAACTGCTATGAAGTTGATTTTAGAGACTTTTTCGGCTATTCTAGCCAACGAAGGAGGAAAGAAAATCGCTGTCTTGGCGGACATGAAGGAGCTCGGTGACCAGTCTGTTCAACTCCATAACCAGATGATTTTGAGTCTCTCACCAGATGTGCTTGATACCGTTATTTTCTATGGAGAAGATATCGCAGAATTGGCCCAACTTGCCAGTCAAATGTTTCCAATCGGTCACGTTTTCTACTTCAAAAAAACAGCTGATGAGGACCAATTTGAAGACCTAGTCAAGCAGGTTAAGGAAAGCCTCGGTGCCAATGACCAAATTTTGCTTAAAGGCTCTAACTCCATGAATCTAGCCAAGTTGGTAGAAAGTTTAGAAAATGAATGCAAGTGATTTTGCCAAGTATCTGCAAAGAATGCTAGCCATTACGGATACTGGATTAACCTTTACAAAAGATCCTTTCGACCGTGAGCGTTACGAGGACTTGCGAAGTCTGTTATCTGAAATGTTGAATCAGGTATCAGACCTTGATGCAGAAGAAGTGGCAGAAGTCTTGAAACCAACGTCCGCTTATGCAACTCCTCTGATGGACGTCCGTGCTTGGATTGTTGAGGATGAAAAAGTATGTTTAGTTAGAGGAAAAGGTGAGGATAGTTGGGCTTTGCCAGGTGGTTTTGGTGAAGTTGGCTATTCTCCAACCGAAAATATTCTTAAAGAAATTGAAGAAGAAACCGGCTTTACAGCAAAAGCTGAAAGGTTACTTGCAGTTTTTGATACCAATCGTTTCCAACTACAGAGCAAACAATATGCAAAGTTTGTCTTTGAATGTAAGCTTCTTGATGGACAATTTCAAGAAAATCAAGAAATTGCTGAGCTTCAATTTTTTGCCATTGACCAATTGCCAGTCTTATCTGAAAAACGCATCACCAAGGAGCAAATGGAGATTATTTGGCAAGTTTATAAAGGACAAAGAGACCAATATATCGATTAGTTTATGCTAGAGAAGTCGACAAATCAAAAAAGGGTATCTACAAGGTGCATTTCTGCAATACAAATGATATAATAGGTTGCGAATTTAAGACTCAAGTATTCTATGCATGGCATAGAATCAAGTTTTTTCAAAAAATTTAAAAGCTGGGGGGAGTGAATTTTTTTTTACTGCCTCTAGCTAGATGAACGAGGAATAGAATATGAATTTGTGGGATAAATTATTTACCACACAGATATCAGAACCGCCCCAGTTTGAACTTCACTGGTACATTGGTTTGTTATGTTTATTGGCTCTTACTTTTTATGCTTCTTATCGTTTTCGCGACAAAGTTGCTTACCAGCGTTTTATTCAGATTCTTCAGTCTGTTCAACTGATTGTTCTGTATAGCTGGTATTGGGGGAATCTCATGCCTCTGTCAGAAAGTTTGCCCTTCTATCATTGCCGTATCGCCATGTTTGTGATGCTCTTAATTCCAGGGACATCCAAGTACAAACAGTACTTTGCCCTTTTAGGAACTTTTGGAGCAACAGCAGCACTGGCTTACCCACTCTTTGATCCCTACCCATTTCCACACGTGACCATTTTGTCCTTCATTATCGGACATGTTGCCCTTTTAGGAAATGCGCTCCTATACTTGTTTAGAAACTATCAACCTTCCCTTCTCGATTTGAAGAATGTGGTGGTGATTACCTTTGCCTTAAATGGCTTGATATGGGTTGTCAACTTAGTTGTAGGTGGGGATTATGGCTTTTTAAACAAACCACCACTTGTTGGAAGTTTCGGCCAGCCCTTAAATTATCTCATTGTTTCGACTGTTATAGTGATAGCAATTCGCTTAACAGGGAAATTAGTAGAAAATTTTTTACAACAAAAATCGGAAGAATTTATTCAAGAGAAGATCTAAAATGATCTTCTCTTTTTTGGATTTTTAAGAAACAAAAAGGAAATTGTGAACGTTAACTTCAAATAATCTCTTAGAAGAAGAATTTTTCTAGAATTTTCTCAAAAAACATGCAGGAATTTTATCAAAAACTAAGCACGATTGGATTTTTTGTGTTATAATATTCTTTGAATAGCTATGCCCAAACATAGTTATTAAATAGAAGTGAGAAACTTGGAAGACAGAGAGGATGCGATGTAATGACTAGAGATGGTTTTTTTACAGGCTTAGATATCGGAACTAGCTCGATTAAAGTGCTAGTAGCTGAGCATAGAGATGGCGAAGTAAATGTAATTGGTGTTAGTAATGCCAAAAGTAAAGGTGTCAAAGACGGAATTATTGTTGATATTGAAGCAGCTGCTTCAGCAATCAAATCCGCAATCACACAGGCAGAAGAGAAAGCTGGTATTTCTATTAAGTCTGTTAACGTTGGCCTTCCAGCAAACCTCTTGCAAGTTGAACCAACACAAGGAATGATTCCTGTAACTTCAGATACCAAAGAAATCACGGATCAAGATGTTGAAAATGTTGTCAAATCAGCTTTGACTAAGAGCATGACTCCTGACCGTGAAGTGATTACCTTTATTCCAGAAGAATTCATCGTGGATGGTTTCCAAGGTATCCGTGACCCTCGTGGTATGATGGGTGTTCGCTTGGAAATGCGTGGCCTGCTTTACACAGGTCCTCGTACGATTCTACACAATCTTCGCAAGACGGTTGAGCGTGTAGGTATTCATGTTGATAATGTGATTATTTCACCTTTGGCAATTGTCAACTCCGTTCTTAACGAAGGCGAACGCGAATTTGGTGCGACTGTCATTGACATGGGTGGAGGTCAGACTACTGTAGCGACTATCCGCAACCAAGAATTGCAGTTCACTAACATCTACCAAGAAGGTGGAGATTACGTTACTAAAGACATTTCTAAAGTCTTGAAAACATCTCAAAAAATTGCAGAAAGTTTGAAACTGAACTATGGTGAAGCTTACGTTCCACTAGCAAGTAACGAAACTTTCCAAGTTGAAGTAATTGGTGAAGTAGAACCTGTTGAAGTAACAGAAAGCTACTTGGCAGAAATTATCTCAGCACGCATCAAACATATCTTTGACCAAATCAAACAAGAGTTGGAAAGAAGACACTTGTTGGATTTGCCAGGAGGTATCGTCCTTATCGGTGGAAATGCAATTTTGCCAGGAATTGTTGAATTAGCCCAAGAAGTATTTGGTGTTCGCGTAAAACTCCATGTACCAAATCAAGTTGGAATTCGCAACCCTGCATTTGCTCACGTGATTAGCTTGTCTGAGTTTGCTGGTAAATTGACTGAAGTCAATCTTCTTGCTCAAAAAGCAGTTAAAGGAGATGAGTTCCTTCGTCAAAAACCAATCAACTTTGGCATTCCAAATCAACGTTTGAATCCAGTAGCGCAACCAAGTCCAGCACAAGCAGCTCCAGCTGAAACTGTGACGGATGCTCCAGTTGCTCCTAAGGAAGAATTCCAAGCAAGTTCTCAAAGTAAACCGAAGCTAACAGAACGTTTCCGTGGTTTGATCGGAAGCATGTTTGATGAATAAAAGAGGATAAGAAATTATGACATTTTCATTTGATACAGCAGCAGCTCAAGGCGCAGTTATTAAGGTAATTGGTGTCGGTGGTGGTGGTGGTAACGCCATCAACCGCATGGTTGACGAGGGTGTTGCTGGTGTAGAATTTATCGCAGCCAACACTGATGTACAAGCCCTTAGCAGTACGAAAGCAGAAACAGTTATCCAACTTGGTCCAAAATTGACTCGTGGTTTGGGTGCTGGAGGACGTCCAGAAGTTGGACGTAAAGCTGCAGAAGAAAGTGAAGAAGCTTTGACGGAAGCTATCACTGGAGCGGACATGGTCTTTATCACTGCAGGTATGGGTGGTGGATCTGGTACAGGTGCAGCCCCTGTTATTGCACGTATCGCTAAAGATCTTGGTGCTCTTACAGTTGGTGTTGTGACACGTCCTTTCGGATTTGAAGGAAGCAAACGTGGCCAGTACGCTGTAGAAGGAATCAACGAACTTCGCGAGCATGTTGATACTTTGTTGATTATCTCTAATAACAACTTGCTTGAAATCGTTGATAAGAAAACGCCACTTCTTGAAGCTCTTAGCGAAGCAGATAATGTCCTTCGCCAAGGTGTTCAAGGGATTACTGACTTGATCACGAACCCAGGATTGATTAACCTTGACTTTGCTGACGTGAAAACTGTAATGGCAAACAAAGGAAATGCTCTTATGGGTATCGGTATCGGTAGTGGTGAAGAACGTGTTGTTGAAGCAGCTCGTAAAGCAATTTACTCTCCACTTCTTGAAACAACTATCGATGGTGCAGAGGATGTCATCGTCAACGTTACTGGTGGTCTTGACTTGACCTTGATTGAAGCAGAAGAAGCTTCAGAAATTGTCAACCAAGCAGCTGGCCAAGGTGTAAACATCTGGCTTGGAACATCAATTGACGAAAGCATGAAGGATGAAATCCGTGTTACAGTTGTAGCGACAGGTGTTCGTCAAGAGCGAGTGGAAAAAGTAGTTGGAGCTCGTAACAACCAACCAGTTGGACGTCCAACAACTAAAGCTCCACAAGCGCACACATTTGACCGTCAATTCGACTTGGAAGAGACAGCAGAATTGCCTAAATCAAGCCCACGTCGTTTTGAAACAAACCAAGCGTCTGCTTTTGGAGACTGGGACTTGCGTCGTGAGTCTATTGTGCGCCAAACAGATCCAGTTGTTTCACCAGTAGAACGCTTCGAAACACCAGTTTCACAAGATGAAGATGAATTGGATACACCTCCATTCTTCAAAAATCGTTAATCAATGAATTTGAAAAAAAATACTGAATTAGTTTTTCAGCAAATAGCTGATGCTAGTCAAGAAGCCAACCGTGCTCTAGATGCTGTTTCAGTAATCGCAGTGACAAAGTATGTAGATGTACAAACAGCGGAAGCCTTGCTTCCGCTTGGTGTCCGTCATATAGGTGAAAATCGAGTCGATAAATTTTTAGAAAAATATCAGGCCTTGAAAGATTACCCAGTTACTTGGCATTTAATAGGAACACTACAGAGACGGAAAGTGAAAGAAGTAATCCCATATGTGGATTACTTTCATGCTTTAGATTCCCTTAAGTTAGCCCAGGAAATTCAAAAGAGAACAGATCATGTTATCAAGTGTTTCTTGCAGGTCAATATTTCTGGAGAAGAAAGCAAGCATGGGTTTTCAAAAGAAGAATTGCTAGAACTTTTGCCAGAATTGGCTAAGTTAGATCAGATTGAGTATGTTGGTTTAATGACCATGGCTCCTTTTGAGGCAGACAGTGATGAATTGAAAGAAATTTTCAAGGATACGCAGGCTCTGCAAGCAGAAATTAGAGAAAAACAAATCCCTAATATACCGATGACAGAGCTAAGCATGGGAATGAGTCGTGATTTTAAAGAAGCGATTCAGTTCGGCTCAACCTTTGTTCGAATTGGTACAGCATTTTTTAAATAGGAGAGAGCTATGTCTTTAAAAGATAGATTCGATAAATTTATAGATTATTTTACAGAAGACGGAGAAGAAACGACTAACTACCAGACTCAACAAGAGGAAACAGTTAGCCCAGCCATCTCAACTTCTAAAGAATTACCAGCACCTGCTCAGTCAGGATCAGCAAAAGATGCAAATATTACTCGTCTTCATGCGCGACAGCAAGAATTGGCAATGCAAAGCCATCGTTCAGATGAGAAAGTGACAATTGACGTTCGCTATCCAAGAAAATATGAAGATGCAACTGAGATTGTAGATTTGTTGGCTGGAAATGAAAGTATTTTGATTGATTTCCAATATATGACAGAGGTTCAAGCCCGTCGTTGCCTTGATTACTTGGACGGAGCCCGCCATGTCTTAGCTGGGAATATGAAAAAAGTTGCGAGTACGATGTATCTATTGACGCCTGTCAACGTTATCGTGAATATTGAAGATATCAAACTTCCAGATGAATCACAAAGCGCTGAGTTTGGTTTTGATATTAAACGAAATAGAGCAAGATAATGATTTTCTTAATCCGTTTAATCCAAAATGCGGTTAGCATTTATTCCATCATTCTCGTTGCATTTGCTCTTCTTTCATGGTTTCCAAATGCCTATGAAAGCCAACTAGGTCGCTTAGTTATCAGACTTGCTCGCCCAGTTATTGAGCCACTTCGTAAGCTCAATCTACAATTTGCTGGTCTTGATTTTACAGTTTGGGCAGCGCTGATTTTGATTCAGTTTGTTGGAAATCTCTTAACACGACTAGTCCTATTACTATGACAGTAAATCGAGCCATTTATCAGCATTTTTCCCAAGATGATATTCCCTTTATTGATAAGGGATTAGAGTGGATCAAGCGGGTAGAAGATACATATGCACCGGTACTTACTCCTTTTATCAATCCCCATCAGGAACAGATCTTAAGGGTGCTAGCTGGGACATATGGACTGGGTTGCCAAAGTAGTGGTGATTTTCTTCCGACAGAGTCGGTTCGAGTTCTTCTCTATCCAGATTACTTTGAACCGGAGATATCAGACTTTGAAATGGCCTTGTTGGAAATTTGCTATCCGAGTAAGTTTGAACAACTGAGTCATGGAAAAATATTGGGAACAATCATCAACCAACTAGGAATTGACCGTAAATTATTTGGTGATATCTTGGTAGATGAAAAGAGAGCACAGATTTTTGTCAATCGTGATTTCATTCCTCTTTTTCAGGATGGAATAAGAAAGATTGGCAGACTTCCTGTATCGCTGGAGGAACGTCCTTTTACCGATAGGATTTTGTCTAAAATTGATTATAGAGAACGAGAAATTTTAGTTTCGAGTTTTCGATTGGATGCCCTCTTATCAAGTGCCTTGAAATTATCTAGAAATCAAACTAGTCAACTGATTGAGAAAAAATCTGTCCAGGTGAACTATCATCTGGTTGAAAAAAGTGATTACCAGGTCGCAGTTGGAGATTTGATCAGTGTGAGAAAGTTTGGTCGTTTGAAAGTTGTCAAAGACAATGGTCAGACCAAAAAGGATAAGAAAAAACTAATAGTCCGGCTACTTTTAAGCAAGTGAGAAAAAATATGTCGATTACACCACAAGAAATAAGTGATAAAGCTTTCTCAAGAACATTCAGAGGCTACAATCAGGAAGAAGTTGACCTCTTTCTAGATAAGATTTACTTTGAATTAGAGAAGATGATTCGATACAAAGATGAAACTGAACTCTATATCAAAAAACTAGAAGAACGTCTTTCCTATTATACGAATGATATTCCTAAGAGAACAGTAACAAGCGAGCAAGAACCAGAAGCAATTAATGATTCTATTTTTTATTAAGTAAGTGAGGAAAAGTATGCCAATTACATCGTTAGAAATTAAAGATAAAACCTTTGGTACAAGATTTAGAGGTTTTGATCCAGAAGAAGTAGATGAATTTCTGGATATCGTTGTTCGTGACTACGAAGACTTGGTTCGTAGCAATCACGATAAAGAGACACACATCAAGAGTTTGGAAGAACGTTTGTCTTACTTTGATGAGATGAAGGATTCCTTGAGTCAGTCAGTTTTGATTGCTCAAGATACTGCAGAGCGTGTTAAACAAGCTGCTCAAGAACGTTCAAACAATATTATTCAACAAGCTGAACAAGATGCTCAGCGTTTGCTTGAAGAAGCGAAATACAAGGCAAATGAAATTCTCCGTCAGGCTACAGATAATGCGAAGAGAGTGGCTGTTGAGACAGAAGAGTTGAAGAACAAGAGCCGTGTATTCCATCAACGCCTCAAGTCTACGATTGAAAGTCAGTTAGCAATTGTTGAGTCATCTGATTGGGAAGATATTCTTCGCCCAACAGCTACTTACCTTCAGACAAGTGATGAAGCCTTTAAAGAAGTGGTGGGTGAAGTTCTTGGTGAAACTGTATCTTTACAACCAGAGGAAGAACCTATTGATATGACTCGTCAATTCACACCAGAAGAGGTTGCTGAATTACAAGCTCGTATCGAGGCTGGCAACAAAGAATTAGCTGAGTTTGAAGCTCAACAAAATCAACAGACAGAAGAAAGTGACCAGCATGAAGAGTCAGTTGAAGTAGAAGCTACTGCAACAACTGAGGACGATGCAAACAAAGAATCTGTTCTTATCCTATAAAAAAAATGTGAGAACAAGATCCAACCAACTATATTTTCAGCGAGCGGGAGATGGTGAGAGTCCTGCAATCCCTAGTGGTTAGATTATCCTCTCAAGCAATCCAGTCCGAAAACAGTAAGACTAGACGTCCCCCACGTTACGGGAAAAGAGGAAAAGAGACCCTGTCTTTTTTCGAACAAAGGTGGTACCACGATTTTCGTCCTTTTTGCGAATCGTGGTTTTTATTTTGTCATTTTAAATTAAAGGAGTAACAATGAAACTTAAAGAAACCCTCAATCTAGGGAAAACAGACTTTCCTATGCGTGCTGGTCTTCCAACCAAAGAACCAGTTTGGCAAAAAGAATGGGAAGAAGCAAAACTTTACCAACGTCGTCAAGAATTGAACCAAGGAAAACCACATTTCACCTTGCATGATGGACCTCCGTATGCAAACGGAAATATCCACGTTGGACATGCCATGAACAAGATTTCTAAAGATATTATTGTTCGTTCTAAGTCTATGTCTGGATTTTACGCTCCTTACATCCCAGGTTGGGATACTCATGGTCTGCCAATCGAACAAGTCTTGGCAAAACAGGGTGTTAAACGCAAAGAAATGGACTTGGTTGAGTACTTGAAACTTTGCCGCGAGTACGCTCTTTCTCAAGTTGATAAACAACGTGAAGACTTTAAACGTTTGGGTGTTTCTGGTGACTGGGAAAATCCTTATGTGACTTTGACTCCAGACTATGAAGCAGCTCAGATCCGTGTCTTTGGTGAGATGGCTAAAAAAGGCTATATCTACCGTGGTGCCAAGCCAGTTTACTGGTCATGGTCTTCTGAGTCAGCCCTTGCTGAAGCGGAAATTGAGTACCATGACTTGCTTTCAACTTCCCTTTACTATGCTAACCGCGTCAAAGACGGAAAAGGTGTTCTAGATACGGATACTTATATTGTCGTATGGACCACTACACCATTTACCATTACAGCCTCTCGTGGTTTGACAGTTGGAGCAGATATTGATTATGTATTGGTACAACCAGCTGGTGAATCTCGTAAGTTTGTAGTTGCTTCAGAATTATTGAATAGTCTTTCTGAGAAATTTGGTTGGGCGGATGTTCAAGTCTTGGCGACTTACCGTGGTCAAGAATTGAACCACATTGTGACAGTCCACCCATGGGATACGGCTGTAGATGAGTTGGTAATCCTGGGTGACCACGTTACGACTGACTCTGGTACTGGTATTGTCCATACAGCCCCTGGTTTTGGTGAGGACGACTACAATGTTGGTGTTGCCAACGGCCTTGAAGTTGCTGTAACAGTTAACGAACGCGGTATTATGATGGAAAATGCTGGTCCTGAATTTGCGGGTCAGTTCTATGACAAGGTTGTGCCGACTGTTATCGAAAAACTGGGCGATTTGCTCCTTGCTCAAGAAGAAATCTCTCACTCATACCCATTTGACTGGCGTACCAAGAAACCAATCATCTGGCGTGCTGTTCCACAGTGGTTTGCCTCTGTATCTAAATTCCGCCAAGAAATCTTGGATGAAATTGAAAAAGTGAAGTTCCACTCAGAATGGGGTAAAGTTCGTCTTTACAATATGATTCGTGACCGTGGCGACTGGGTTATCTCTCGTCAACGTGCTTGGGGAGTTCCCCTTCCTATCTTCTATGCTGAAGACGGAACGCCAATCATGACTGCTGAGACTATTGAACATGTAGCTCAACTCTTTGAGGAACACGGTTCTATCATCTGGTGGGAACGTGATGCTAAGGACCTCTTGCCAGAAGGATTTACTCATCCAGGTTCACCAAATGGCGAGTTCAAGAAAGAAACAGATATCATGGACGTATGGTTTGACTCAGGTTCATCATGGAATGGAGTAGTGGTCAACCGTCCAGAACTCAAATATCCAGCAGATCTATACCTTGAAGGTTCTGACCAGTACCGTGGTTGGTTCAACTCATCACTTATCACATCTGTTGCTAACCATGGCGTTGCTCCTTACAAACAAATCTTGTCACAAGGTTTTGCCCTTGATGGTAAAGGTGAGAAGATGTCTAAATCTCTTGGAAATACCATTGCTCCAAGTGATGTTGAAAAACAATTTGGTGCGGAAATCTTGCGTCTCTGGGTAACAAGTGTGGACTCAAGCAATGACGTGCGTATCTCTATGGATATCTTGAGCCAAGTCTCTGAAACTTACCGTAAGATCCGTAACACTCTTCGTTTCTTGATTGCCAACACATCTGACTTTAACCCAGCTCAAGACGCAGTAGCTTACGATGAGCTTCGTTCTGTTGACAAGTACATGACCATCCGCTTTAACCAGCTTGTGAAAACGATTCGTGATGCTTATGCCAACTTTGAATTCTTGACAATCTACAAGGCCTTGGTGAACTTCATCAACGTTGATTTGTCAGCCTTCTACCTTGACTTCGCTAAAGACGTTGTTTACATCGAAGGTGCCAAATCACTCGAACGCCGTCAAATGCAGACTGTGTTCTATGACGTTCTTGTCAAAATCACCAAACTCTTGACACCAATCCTTCCTCACACTGCAGAAGAAATCTGGTCATATCTTGAGTTTGAAGCTGAAGAATTTGTTCAATTGTCAGAATTGCCAGAAGCAGAAACTTTTGCCAACCAAGAAGAAATCTTGGATACATGGTCAGCCTTCATGGATTTCCGTGGACAAGCTCAAAAAGCCTTGGAAGAAGCGCGTAATGCAAAAGTTATCGGTAAATCACTCGAAGCACACTTGACAGTTTATCCAAATGAAGTGGTGAAAACTCTTCTTGGAGCAGTGGATAGCAATGTAGCTCAACTTTTGATCGTGTCAGAATTGAACATCGCTGAAGGTACAGCTCCAGAAGGCGCAGTTAGCTTTGAGGATGTTGCCTTTACAGTTGAACGCGCTGCAGGTGAAGTTTGTGACCGTTGCCGTCGTATCGACCCAACTACTGCAGAACGCAGCTACCACGCAGTTATCTGTGACCACTGTGCAAGCATCGTAGAAGAAAACTTTGACGGATGCAGTTGCAGAAGG
>NZ_GL732468.1:154202-156970 GCF_000187645.1 Streptococcus sp. C300 | reverse complement strand
AAGAAGAAATCTTGGATACATGGTCAGCCTTCATGGATTTCCGTGGACAAGCTCAAAAAGCCTTGGAAGAAGCGCGTAATGCAAAAGTTATCGGTAAATCACTCGAAGCACACTTGACAGTTTATCCAAATGAAGTGGTGAAAACTCTTCTTGGAGCAGTGGATAGCAATGTAGCTCAACTTTTGATCGTGTCAGAATTGAACATCGCTGAAGGTACAGCTCCAGAAGGCGCAGTTAGCTTTGAGGATGTTGCCTTTACAGTTGAACGCGCTGCAGGTGAAGTTTGTGACCGTTGCCGTCGTATCGACCCAACTACTGCAGAACGCAGCTACCACGCAGTTATCTGTGACCACTGTGCAAGCATCGTAGAAGAAAACTTTGCGGATGCAGTTGCAGAAGGATTTGAAGCCAAATAATCAGATTAGAAATATGTCTTCTCATAGTTTAAGATGAGAGGAAAGGTAAAAGAGAGAAAGTCATTTCTCTCTTTTTTGCTGGAAAAAGTTTAGAACAAAGATGCAGAAATCTAATAATTTTGGAGTTCGTTTTAAATTGATTTTTTGAGATTTTTTAAAAAGAGGAGTCGTTTTTCGGTACTTTTCAAAAGCATGTGTTGCTTCTAAAAATCGCGACAAATAATTTGAATAATCAAGTGAAATCAGGTAGAATAGAAAGGATTGAATAATATATTGAAGAGGAAATTTTGAGAATGAAACATCAATTTTATGGAGAAAAACGACAGCGTTTCTCTTTCCGAAAGTTGTCCGTTGGGCTCGTTTCGGCGACTATTGGAAGCTTCTTTTTGAATGGGCAAATGGCTGGGGGCTTGACTTCTGTGAAAGCAGCAGAAATTCAAAGTCAGCAGTCTGCTCAGGTTAAATACCACTACGTAGTGGAGTCTGAATTGACGGAGGTAGAGAAGAGTGCCTTGATCAGGGAGATTCCAAAGTATGTTGAGGATGCTTCAGAGACCTATTACTTAGTTTATCGTCCGACTACTCATGTGGATTCGTCTGGAGTATTGCCTAAGACAGGTCACTCCGGCCTTTGGGAATCAACTTTTACAGCGATGGGTCTTGCATTACTAGTGCTTGTAGTTGTTAGAGGCAGAAATGGGAAGAGGTATTTATCTTCGCTCTTGTTGGTAACTGGAATGGGATCCATGCTGCTATCTCCAACAGTCTTAGCAGTGACGAATATCGAACTTGCAGCATATAATCAAAGTCTTAACTTGGGTCTTGGAGATGCACTGCCAGCGCCATTGAAAATTGATGGTTACGATTATATCGGTTACTTAAAGAATGAAGAACAAAATGATAGTCATTTAGCTCCTTCTGCTCTGAAAGAAAATCCGGCACTTGACTTGGAGAAAGAGAAGGAAAGAGATCTAAAACCAAGTGAAACAAATCTAGATATGAAAGAGATTGTTTCGGATAAGGGGGATGATTTAACTGAGGAAGAAAGAGAAGCTATAGCTGCTAAGGAGAGAGAGTCTGCTCGTCTAAGCACCGTTTATGACTTGCCAGAGCTAAAAATTAGCGAGCAGGAGTCAGTTCATGAACTTCCTTATCAGACAAAATACCAATATACCGATGAATTGGCTCAAGGGCAATCAAAAGTTATACAATCAGGTGTTCGAGGTCAACGTACAGTTGTGACTCGTCATTATCATGAGAATCAAGAAATCGTAAAAAGCGAAATGATTTCTGATCAAGTGACGCTTGAACCTGTTTCTGAAATTATTTTAGTTGGAACAGCTCCAACTAACTCGATACCAAAAGAAACTCCAGTTCACGAAGTTCCGAAATTGTCAGAATATGGCACAACTCCAGAAACAGCACCAGTTCACGAAGTTCCAGAATTGACAGAATATGGCACAACTCCAGAAACAGCACCAGTTCACGAAGTTCCAGAACTGACGGAATACGGTACAACTCCTGAAATAGCGCCAGTTCACGAAGTTCCAGAATTGACAGAATATGGCACCAGTCCAGAAACAACGCCAGTTCACGAAGTTTCAGAATTGAAAGAATATGGTACAAATCCTGATACAGCCCCAGTTCATGAAGTTCCAGAATTGACGGAATATGGGACAACTCCAGAAACAGCACCAGTTCATGAAGTTCCAGAATTGGCAGAGTATGGCACTAGTCCCGAGACAACTCCAGTTCAAGAGATTCCAGAATTGACGGAATATGGCACAACTCCTGATACAGCTGCTATTCATGAGAATTCTGAGTTGGAATTGACTACAAATGATGAGGTTAGAATAGAAAAGATTGATTTTTCTATTGACGAGCAATATACAGATGAAATTCCAGAAGGAAGTCGTCAAATCGCGACTCCGGGTGTTGAGGGTGAGCGCACGATTAAGACTCGTGTATACAGTTCCAACGGGCAAGAGGTTGACCGCCAAGAGTTGTCTAATGAGGAAACTTTGGCGCCCGTAACACAGATCGTCAAAGTCGGAACTGCTAAGCCAACTATGGTACCGAGCGAAGCACCGAAAGCAGACGCTCTGCCAGAGTATCCGCTAACTTACACCGACGAAATTCGCGTTGAGAAAATAGCCTTCAACATCGAGGAGCAATATACCGATGAACTTGTTCGAGATGCTCGTCAGATTGCAACTCCAGGTGTTGAGGGCGAACGGACTATCAAGACTCGTGTCTACAGTTCTAACGGTCAGGAAATTGATCGCCAAGAATTGTCTAACGAAGAAACCTTGGAGCCCGTAACGCAAATCGTCAAGGTCGGCACGGCTAAAC
>NZ_GL732468.1:152436-153520 GCF_000187645.1 Streptococcus sp. C300 | reverse complement strand
GGAAATCGATCGCCAAGAGTTGTCTAATGAGGAAACTCTAGCTCCCGTAACGCAAGTGGTCAAAGTTGGAACGGCTAAGCCAACTATGGTACCGAATGAAGCACCGAAAGCAGACGCTTTGCCAGAGTATCCGCTAACTTACACTGACGAAACGCGCGTAGAAAAAATCAACTTTAGCATTCGTGAAGAAGAAACGGATGAGCTTGTCCAAGATGCTCGTCAAATCGCAACTCCAGGAGTCCAAGGTGAGCGTACGATTAAGACTCGTGTTTACAGTTCCAATGGTCAAGTTGTCGACCACCAAGAGTTGTCTGACGAGGAAACACTAGCTCCTGTAACGCAAATCGTCAAAGTCGGCACAGCTAAGCCAACTATGGTACCAAATGATGCGCCGAAAGCAGACGCTCTTCCAGAGTATCCACTCACTTATACCGACGAAACTCGCGTTGAGAAAATAGCCTTCAACATTGAGGAGCAACATACGGACGAATTGGTTCAAGATGCTCGTCAAATCGCAACTCCGGGTGTTCAAGGTGAACGCACGATTAAGACTCGTGTATACAACTCTAACGGTCAGGAAATCGACCGTCAAGAACTTTCGAATGAAGAAACCTTGGCTCCAGTAACACAGATCGTCAAAGTCGGCACGGCTAAACCAACTATGATACCAAATGATGCACCGAAAGCAGATGCTTTGCCAGAATATCCGTTGACATATACTGACGAAACTCGGGTTGAGAGAATTAACTTCACAATTCGTGAAGAAGAAACGGATGAATTGGTTCGAGATGCTCGTCAAATTGCGACTCCGGGAGTTCAAGGCGAACGTACCATTAAGACTCGTGTCTACAGTTCCAATGGTCAAGTTGTTAATCGTCAAGAGTTGTCTAACGAGGAAACACTAGCTCCTGTAACACAAATCGTCAAGGTCGGAACGGCTAAGCCAACTATGGTACCGAATGAAGCACCGAAGGCAGATGCTCTGCCAGAATATCCGTTGACATATACTGACGAAACTCGGGTTGAGAAAATTAACTTCACAATTCGTGAAGAAGAAACGGATGAGCTTGTTCGAGATGCCCGC
>NZ_GL732468.1:146840-152386 GCF_000187645.1 Streptococcus sp. C300 | reverse complement strand
GTCAAGGTCGGAACGGCTAAGCCAACTATGGTACCGAATGAAGCACCGAAGGCAGATGCTCTGCCAGAATATCCGTTGACATATACTGACGAAACTCGGGTTGAGAAAATTAACTTCACAATTCGTGAAGAAGAAACGGATGAGCTTGTTCGAGATGCCCGCCAAATCACAACTCCGGGTGTTGAGGGTGAGCGCACGATTAAGACTCGTGTCTACAGTTCTAACGGTCATGAAATCGATCGTCAAGAGTTGTCCAATGAGGAAACCCTAGCTCCCGTAACGCAAATTGTTAAGGTCGGCACGGCTAAACCGACCATGGTACCGAACAATTCACCGAAAGCAGAGGCTCTGCCAGAGTATCCGTTGACTTATACTGACGAAACGCGCGTTGAAAAAATCAACTTTAGCATTCGTGAAGAAGAAACCGATGAGCTTGTTCGAGATGCCCGCCAAATTGCAACTCCGGGTGTCCAAGGCGAACGAACTATCAAGACTCGAGTCTACAGTTCCAATGGTCAGGAAATCGACCGCCAAGAGTTATCTAATGAAGAAACTTTGGCGCCCGTAACACAGATCGTCAAAGTCGGAACTGCTAAACCAAGCATGGTACCAAATGATGCACCGAAAGCAGACGCTTTAGAGGAGTTCGATTTAATTTCACTGCATAATCTCTTGGCAGAAGCGGATCAGATTAAAGCTCAGGCCCGTTATTTCAACGATAGTCAGAGTCATCAAGCTAACTATGATGCTGCTTTGACGGCTGGTCAAGCGATTCTGAGCCAATCCCAAGCCAGCCAAGCAGAAGTCAACCAACTGGTGGAACAAATCAATCAAGCCAAGGCTCAATTAAGTGGTCTTGAGGTTGTCAAAACTGCTCTTCAGACTGAGTACGATTTAAATCCAAGAGTTAAAACTTCGGTTAAATATAAGAATGCGGATTCAGAAAAGCAGACAGCTTATACTGACGAATTGACCAAGGCAGAGGGAGTTTTGAACAATCAGACTGCTACACAAGTACAGGTCAACCAAGCTCTTGTTAGCTTGACAGCAGCCAAAGAAGCTCTAAATGGAGTGCCTAAAGTCAAGCCGACTGTTTCAATTCTAAGTCTGACTGAGAATGCTGATGATAAGTCGGTGACAGTCCAATATAGATTGGAAGACCAGACCAAATCCTTCCGTTCAGCGACTGCAGAATTGTACCAGGGAGATCAGCTGGTTCGCACTCTTCCGATTACTAACTTTGCTGGTAGCTTGAAGATTGGCGACCTAGACTATTACACAGGCTACACTCTAAAAACCAAGTTGACTTATGAACTGGATAATGGCAGTTTTACTGAGTTTGAGACAGACAGTCGTAACTTTGAGTTAGAATACAAGAAGATTGCCTTCCGTGATATTGATTCTGTTGAGTTTTATCATAAAGAAAATGACCAATACAAGCGCTTTGTATCGATGAGCTCTATGCCTACGGATCTGTCTACCTACTTCGTCAAAATCAAGTCAAGCGAATCCAAGGAAATTCTCCTACCAGTTCACAGCATTTCTGAAGCAGAGAAAGATGGCAAGGCAGTCTATAAGGTTAATGTAGCCCTTCCTGAACTCGTCCAAGAAAGTGAGACAGGATACAAGTCTGGGCACGACTTTTACATCAGTAAGGCAGTCCCAAGTCAGCAAAATGTCTACACCAGCTTTGCTGGATTGGTAGACGCTATGAAGCGAAATATGGCAGGAAATTATGTGTTGGGAGCTGATTTGGATGCGAGCGAGGTCAACCTAGCTCCTGCTGATTATGTCTACCTCAAAGGGAACTTCACAGGTAGTCTGACAGGTAGTCAAAATGGTAAGCAATACGCTATTTATAATCTAGCCAAGCCTTTATTTGAAAACATGAAGAACGGGTCTTCTATTACCAATATAGACTTTAAAAATGTGAATATCGTGGGTACCTATGACTCGGCTGCGCTGGCACGCAATGCGGAAAATGCTCGAATCACAGATGTTTCTGTTCAGGGGAAAGTATCGGTAGTAGGCAACGCTTCTAACGTAGCGGGTCTAGTAGTTAATGGAACCAATACGCAAATTACCAATAGTTCCTTTACTGGTACCATCCTATCTAACAATCAACACATCAAAGCTTATAACGTAGGTGGTTTGGTTGCAAGCCTTAAAGGAGAAGAATCTCTTCTTAGCCAAAGTAAAGCAGATGTAACGATTATTAGTGGTGCTCGATCAAATGAACAACGTATTGGTGGTTTGGTTGGACGTCTAGAAAACAATGCTCGAATCACCAAATCTTATGTGACAGGAAAATTATATAATTCAACCACTAACGGTCAAATCGGTGGAGTGGTCGGCTCGAACTACTTCAATGGTTTAGTTGATAATGTTATCAGTAATGTTAGCGGTACAAATGTTTACAGTATTTCTGGGGATCAGGGATACAAAAACGACCGCATTACGCAAGCCTATAAAGTTGCCAAAAGTGAAACCTTGAAAAACGATCAGTTTGTTACTTCTACAATTACTCAAGAAGAAATGGAAGAAAAACTGACTGCTATGGACATAACAACTAGCCTAGATGACACGAATCTAAATATGCGTTTTGTCGACTATGGTGAAGTAAACAATGCTCAATTTGACCGCGGATATTCTTATGCGAATATGGAGAAACTGCTTCCTTTCTACAATAAAGAAACCATTGTTTCGTTTGCGAACAAGATTCCGAAAGAGCATAAGTTGAATAAGGAGTACCTACTGGATGTTGTTCCGATGAAGGGTGACCAGGTTATCACTGATATCAATAGCAACAAGACCGGAATTAACCGTTTGATGCTTCACTACATGGACAATACTATTGATTACCTAGAAATATCTTATAAGGGAGATTTCGTAAATCGAGGTATTGCTGAGTATAGGATGAAGGGATTAGACCTTCTTTATACTCCAGAAGCCTTCGTATCAGATTATACTAGTATTCTAAATCAAGTCTTGCCAGAGCTGAACAAGGTCGTTCTTGATTCGCCAGCTATGCGTACAGCTCTCGGAGTAGCCGCAGATACTTCTTTGGATGAACTATACTTAGACACCGCATTTACGCAAGTGAAAAGCAAACTGTCAGCAGAACTACGAAAAGTTCTGGCTATGGATAAGGCTATCAATACTGAAAGTGAAGTAGTTAAGGATTATCTTGTTAAGAAGATTCTTGCTGATAAAGAAGCTTTCCTATTAGGTCTGACTTATCTTCATCGTTGGTACAATATCAACTATGATAACTTTAATGTTAAGGACTTATCGGCTTACAAGATGGATTTCTATGGTAAGAATGACGTTTCGGTTCTTGATACAATTATAGCTTTAGGGAAATCAGGATTGGAGAATCTCAAGGCTAAGAACAACTATACAGCGTATGATAATTCGCTCTCTGAAGCAACTGGCAAGCGAGGACTCTTCAATTACCTTGAAGGCTACCGTCAGCTCTTCCTACCATACAAGACCAATAATGAATGGCTCAAGACCAATACAAAAGCCTACATCGTTGAGGCTAAGTCCGATGTAGCAGAAGCGAGACAGCTTCAGGACGCAGCCGAGGGCAAGAGCAAGTACTCTGTCGGTGTGTACGACAAGATTACTGCAGATAATTGGGAACACAAGGGCATGCTCCTGCCACTCTTGACTATGACGGAGAAGGGTGTCTATGCTATCTCTAATATGTCTACCCTCTCTATGGGAGCTTATGATCGCTACCGCCTGGATGCCAATAACAGAGTGCGCACAGACGCTGAGCTAGCCGAGTATGTCGAAGACAGAGTGAGAAAAACAGCTGAATACCAGCGCGACCATTATGATTTCTGGTACAAGATTCTGAGTCCAGAAAGCAAGGACAAGCTCTTCCGTTCTGTTCTGGTTTATGATGGGTTCTTCTTGACTGACAAAGCAGGACAAAGCTATTGGGCACCAGCTAATGACAAAAAATCACAGGCTATGCAGGAATTCTTTGGACCAGCCGGCAAGTGGTATCCAAGCAAAGGCTACAATGCCTATGCTACGGGAAGTGTTACCCATTTTGATAGAGCACGATTGTTAGAAGACTATGGAAACTCTGTCTACACGCATGAAATGACCCATAATTCTGACGGTGGCATTTACTTTGAAGGATATGGTCGTCGTGAGGGACTGGGTGCGGAACTCTATGCTCGCGGACTCTTGCAGTCTTCGCCGAGCGCAGATGAGCCAACTATTACGCTCAATACTCTCTTCAAGGTGGACAAGGATTCTAAGACACGTATGCATACCTATAATTTCAAGGAACGTGTTCAAAATGCAGCAGACCTGCAGCACTATGTCCATGGTATGTTTGACATGATCTACACGCTAGATTACCTAGAAGGTACTTCTATGCTGAAACAGAGTGATGATACGAAACTTCAGTGGTTCAGAAAGATGGAGAATTACTATATTACTGATAAGTATGGTAAGGAAACCCACGCTGGAAACCAGACACGAACCTTCACTGCTGAAGAAATCAAGCAGCTGAAGACCTTTGACTCTTTGATTGAAAATGATGTGATCACTCGTCGGGAGAACAAGGAAAGCGGAAAATATGGTCGAAATGGCTACCTCAGTCTTAGCCTCTTCTCACCGATTTACTCAGCCTTGAGCAATCCAAATGGAGCTCCAGGTGACGTTATGTTCCGTCGCACAGCCTATGAATTACTGGCAGCCAAGGGATACCATGAAGGATTTGTCCCTTATGTTTCTGGTCAGTACTCTCAAGAAGCCTTTGATGAAGGCAAGAAAACGTGGGACGGATGGTCTGGAAGAGATGTCGGTCTCGTGACAGACCAGAAAGTCTTGGAAAATGTATTTAAGGGTGAATACACTTCTTGGGCAGCCTTCAAGAAGGCCATGTACAAGGAGCGGATTGATCAGCTGACCAAGCTGAAGCCAATTACCATTGAGTACGAGCTTAAAAATCCAAACAGTACCAAGAAAGTAACCATTCGTTCTTATGCAGAGATGCAGCAGTTGATGGATGCAGCAGTGGCAGAGGATGTACGCAACATTACCAATGCCACTAGCCGTGTTGAAGCTAGCTGGGTCAACCTGCTCAAGAAGAAGATTTACAACGCTTATCTTCGTGAGACAGACGACTTCAGACAGTCTATTTTCAAGAAATAAGGAAACGATTCTGTTTGATTAAAATCATAACCACCCGTCTAACGGGTGGTTTGCACCAGGGCTATAAGCCCAAATCACCAGCCAGCGCCTAAAGGCGCTGGCTTTCACGTTGTTCAAGCCTCATTGCTCTTGACTCGTCACTTGCCTCTTAAAGAGGCTTTAGTATTACTTACCACTATCCCTAAAGGGATCCTCATATTCTTTTACACTTAATTTATCTAGTGCTATATCATGCTTTTCCTGTTCTTGAATATATTTCTTAATTGTGGCTTCATTAAGCCCTACTGTACTTACATAATAACCTTCTGCCCAGAAATGCCGATTTCCAAACTTATACTTGAGGTTGGCGTGTTTATCAAACATCATGA
>NZ_GL732468.1:135699-146573 GCF_000187645.1 Streptococcus sp. C300 | reverse complement strand
TATCAAACATCATGAGTGCACTTTTGCCTTTTAAATAACCCATGAAACTTGAAACACTTATCCTTGGTGGAATACTGACTAACATATGTACATGATCAGGCATTAAGTGACCCTCGATAATTTCAACACCTTTATAACTACATAAACGGTGGAATATTTCTCCCAAACTACTTCGATATTGATTATAAATGATTTTTCGTCTATACTTAGGGGTGAACACAATGTGATATTTACACATCCACTTTGTGTGTGATAAACTATGTGCCTTTTGTGCCATATTTTTCTCCTTTCGCTTTACAATTGGCTTGAACACCTTTATTGTATCGCGTTTGGAGTTTTTTTGGTATAACCTTCGTCGCGCACCCGCATAGCGGGTGGTTTATTTGTCTCGCACCTTACGGAGCGAGACGGACTAATAGTCACATAATTTGAAAAATTCCTAGGTTTAAGGCTACCTAGGAATTTTTTCTGTGATTCTCCCTGATCTTGTTTGTGCATTCAAGACCTGATAAGATAAGGATTTTTAAAGCGCAAATGAACTGAAAAGATTAGCAGTTTTTTGCGGCTATTATTTATAGCAAATAAATTGAATAATCTAGTAAATTTCGGTAGAATAGAGGGGATTCAAATCATGATGGAGGAAAGATTAGGAATGAAAAGAAATTATTTAGGAGAAAAGCACCAACGTTTTTCATTGAGAAAAGTTTCGGTTGGTTTGGTTTCTGCTCTGGTAGGCGTTTTCTACCTTTCTAGTGGAGGAGGTTCTCTTGCAAATGTAGCAGCCAGTGAACAGACGCCATCCGTCACAAAACAGATCCACTATAAGTACGTGACAGAGAGTGAGCTCACGGACCAAGAGAAGCAATTGGTAGTCAAAGAATTGCCACAGCTTGCTGAGGAAACAGATGATACTTACTATTTGATTTATCGTCCGACGAGACAGTTGCCTGCAACTGGTCATAGCCAACTCATTAGCTCAATTGCAGCGGGGGCAGGTATAGTGCTACTGGTCGTAGCGATTAAACTGGGCAGAGATGATCGCAAGAAACTAGCTTCTTTTCTGCTCTTAACCAGTCTAGGAAGTCAGCTGATCGCGCCAACTTCCTTGGCTTTGACAAATCAAATGCTGGCAGACTATAATCAGGAATTGACTGTACAGATCGGGGAAACATTGCAATCCCCACTTACGATTGAAGGCTACCAATATGTAGGGTATTTGAAATCTCAAAAAGAAGTAAACTCTCCAGTTGATGGCAAGAAAGAGTTGAATCATTCGGCTCCTATTGATACTCCAGTTCAAACTTCAAACGGAAGTCAAGCGCAGGAAGAGTATCGTGCTCAGAAACCAAGTGAAGCTCCTGTCTTTGAACAACCAGAGTTAAAGGTTGATAGTAAAGAAACGAGTCGTACAGAGATTATTCCTTTCCAAGTAGAGGAAGTAGAGGCAGCTGATTTGCCGCAAGGTCAAACTGAGGTGATTCAGGCAGGGAAAAATGGTAGTCGTACCATCGTTACCCGCAGCTACATTTTAAATGGTCAGGTGATCCATACAGAGGAGGTTTCCAATCAGGTAACGACTGAGCCGACTTCTGAGATTAGAAAAGTCGGAAGCAAGGTCCCTTCTCCTACAAAACCAAGCCCAGGGGAGTCCGTTAGTGAAAAACCAACAGACGCTCCTGTAAATGAAGTTCCAAGCTTAAACGTTGAAGAAAAAGATGTTACCACGACGGTAGCAGAACCCTATACTCGAGAACGAGTAGAGAGTGATAGCTTGCCAGTTGGCCAGACCAAGATAACCCAAGCTGGTCAAGATGGTGTGCGTACAATCGTCACCCGTCAGTACATGGTAGATGGAAAAGTAGAGAGAAGCCAGGAAATCTCTAATGAAGTGACAACTCCTGCAGTATCAGAAATCGTAACAGTTGGAACAGGCCCTGTTAGCGAGAAACCAACAGATGCTCCTGTAAATGAAGTTCCAAGTCTAGAGGTTGAAGAAAAGGATGTTACTACGACGGTAGCAGAACCCTACACTCGAGAACGAGTAGAGAGTGATAGTTTACCAGTTGGCCAGACCAAGATAACCCAAGCTGGTCAAGATGGAGTGCGTACTATCGTCACCCGTCAGTACATGGTAGATGGAAAAGTAGAGAAAAGCCAGGAACTCTCCAACGAAGTGACGACTCCGGCGGTCTCAGAGATCGTAACGTTTGGAACTGCTCCTGTTAGCGAGAAACCAACAGACGCTCCTGTAAATGAAGTTCCAAGCTTAAACGTTGAAGAAAAGGACGTTACCACAACAGTGGCCGAACCCTATCCAACCAAGGAAGTGGAAAGTGCAGACCTGCCATTGGGGCAAAGGGAAGTTAGCCAAGCTGGTCAAGAGGGTATTCGTACGATTGTCACCCGTCAGTATTTAGTAGATGGAAAAGTCGAAAATACAGAGGAAATCTCTAACACTATCACAAAAGAAGCAGTTCCTCAGATTATCAAAGTCGGTACAAAACCAATTTCTACAAATGCGGATCACGCTCCTGTGGAACCAGAAAAAGGAACTCTCGACCTTGAACCCTTGCACCAATTAGTGGAAGAGGCCGATAGCATCCAGAAAACGCATCAGTATTTCAATGATACCACTGCAGATCAAGAGTCTTATAAACAGGCAGTCGCAAATGCCCAAGCTCTCTTTGAGGCATCTCATGCCAGTCAAGAACAGGTTGATTCCTTGAAAAATGCCCTTGAAACTGCTAAGAATAATCTAGACGGTCAACCTGTTGATAAGAAAACTCTTGGAGTTGAATTTGACATGAAGGATGTGACTCAGTCTACAGTTGCTTACCAGTATGCTGATGAACAAACCAAACTCCGCTATCGTCGTGCTCTAGATCAGGCCAAGCTCGTTTTGGACAATCCTTTCGCCAATCAAGCCTTGGTCGATCAAGTTCGGACGGATCTCGAGGCAGCTCGTCAAGCTCTGGATGGTGTCAAGAGAAAACCAACCCTCTCTCTAGTCCGTGTCGAGAAGGAAGAAGATCAACGCCAAGTTTCTCTTAGCTATCACTTGACGGATGCTACAGCTAGCTATCAATCAGCCAAAGTGCAGCTATACAAGGGTGAAATGTTAATTAAGGAAGTCGACCTTGTGGACCTCACTCAAAAATTGACACTTAATGACTTGGACTACTATACTCCTTATACTCTCAAAACTGTCATGAAATATGACCTGGGTCAAGGGGAACAAACTAGTATAGAGGATCAACGTCCAGTTCAGCTAGATTATAAGAAGGTTGAAATTAAAGACATCGACCGCATCGAACTGTACGGTAAAGATGGTAGTCACTACCGACGTTACCTATCTCTGTCGGAAGTGCCGTCTGATTTGGACAACTACTATGTCCGCATTCAGTCAGATAAGTTCAAGGACATGCTCTTACCTGTTTCTAAGATTACAGACAAGGGGAATGCCTACTCCGTAACGGTATCAGCTAATCAGCTCGTCGAGGGAGAAGGGGACCATTATCGTCCAGATTACTCTTTTGAACTGCCGAAAACGCCTCTTAGCCAAGAAGGTGTCTATACGTCCTTCAAAGCCCTCATAGAGGCTATGAAGTCAAACCCGACTGGAAACTTCAAACTAGGAGCGGATGTTTCAGCAGATGAGATTCAGTTGGAACAGTCTGCGACAAGCTATGTTCCAGAAGAATTTTCAGGTAGCCTAACTAGCCGAGTGGATGGCAAAGATTATACCATCTACAACTTGGCAAAACCGCTCTTTGCAACCTTGAAAAATGCCACCATCCAGCAACTGACCTTGAAATCGGCTGCGGTTACAGGCAAGGATTCTATAGGGACCTTGGCTAGCAATGCTCAGAATGCAACGATAACGGATGTTTCTGTAAGTGGTAGTCTATCTGGGAACAAACATATTGGTGGACTCGTAGGAGTTGCCCAAAACGCAAAACTAACCAATGTTGCCTTTAAAGGGTCCATCACCAGCACCCAAGATGGGGGGCAGGAGTACAATATTGGTGGCCTGGTCGGTAATTTCCACGGCAACCAATCACTGGCGCAGAAGAGTCAGGCGGATGTATCTATCCAAGTAACGGGTCGAAATGGAGACCAGCGTGTTGGAGGCTTGATTGGTCGCTTGCAAAATGGAGCTAGATTAGAAACTTCTTATGTGACTGGTTCTATCCAAAATGCAGGCCATTCTGGCCAAGTCGGTGGAGCGATCGGGTCTACTTGGAACAATGGACAGGTCCGAAATATCTTGACCAGTGTCAAGGTTCAAAATGGTCATGCGATGACAGGAGATCCCTATCCTGAGGCTTCTGTTCGGGACTCTTATGTTCTTGAAGGAACTACAGCAAATCGAAAAGATGAACGTTTTGTCCGTTCTATTTCAGAGGCCGATGCGCAAGCCAAACGTCAGTCCTTTGGAATCACTTCAAACTTGACGGACCAGGAGCCATTGCAGCAAGCTTACCAGCATCAAACAGACTATAGTCGAGTGAGGGGAGCCCAAGAGTCCAGAAAGCAAGCCTACGAAAATGTAGAAAAACTATTACCATTCTACAACAAAGACTTCATCGTTCATACAGCCAACCAATTAGCTGAAGATGATAAACTCAACAAAGAAGCACTGCTAGATGTGGTTCCGATGAAAGATGAGACACTGATAACAGATGTCAACAGCCATAAGGGTGAAATCAATAGACTGATGCTGCATTATGCAGATAAGACCATCGCTTATCTTGATCTGACCTACAAGGGTGATTTTGCCAATGGCCAGATTGCAGAATATAGCATCGCTGATAAGAATTTGCTCTATACGCCAGAAGCCTTCCTATCTGACTACCAGTCCATTAAAGCGAGTGTCTTGGAAGAACTCAAAGCTGTGACCTATGACTCAACTGCAGTTCGAAAGGTCCTTGGAATTGGTGAAACAGCTTCCTTAGATGATCTTTATCTAGAAAAAGCCTTTGAACAAACCAAGGCTGAACTAGGTCAGGAGCTCCTCAAGGTGCTTTCAGTTGACAAGTCGATTAACACCCTAGGCCCTGCCGTAGCGGATGCGATTAGCCAAAAGATTCTGCAGAACAAAGAAGCCTTCATGCTTGGTCTGACCTATCTCAACCGCTGGTATAATGTCAACTATGGAACGTTCAACACCAAGGACCTTAATGCCTATAAGTTTGATTTCTTTGGTAATCAAGCAGCTTCGACACTGGATACTATCATCGCTCTCGGGAACTCTGGAATGGGCAATCTTCGAGCGCAAAACAACTTCAATGCTTACCGACAATCCCTAGCCAAGGAAAAAGGCAAAGGAGACCTCTTTGCTTACTTAGAAAGTCTGCGTGAACTCTTCTTGCCACACAAAACCAACAGTGAATGGTTCAAGGAAAATACTAAGGCTTATATCGTAGAAGCTCGTTCAAGTCTGCCAGAAATTCAGGCCAAGCAAGACAATGCAGATCGTAAGAGTAAGTATACAATCAAGGTCTACGACAGACTGACTCAGGGAGATTGGGGCTTCAAGCAAATGGTTCTCCAGCTTCTGACCTTACCTGAAAGAGATGTCTATATCATCAGCAATATGTCGACCATTGCCTTTGGTAGCTTTGGAGGCTACAGGAAAGAAGGTGGCAGAGTTCTCTCAGGAGAGGAACTCCATCGACACGTTGAAAAACTTGTGGATCAATCAGCTGAATGGCAACGAAACCACTATGACATGTGGTACAACATTCTAAGTCCAAACAGGAAAGACACTCTATTCAGACGGGTGATTGTTACAGACGGTTTCTTTCTTTATAATGATAAAGGCCAGCAATATTGGGCTCCGCGTAATGATAAGACCTCTGTTGCTATGTACAATTTCTTTGGTCCTGCTGGCAAGTATCACGGAGACAATGGACTAGGAGCCTTTGCCAATGGTTATGAAGTCTTCTATGTCTATGACCAGATGCTGGGAGCTTCTGGGACCATGGTCTATACCCATGAAATGACCCACAACTCGGATGGTTCTATCTATTTTGAAGGGCATGGTCGTCGTGAGGGTGAAGGACCGGAGAGCTTCGCTACAGGAATGTTAGAGTCTGTAACCAATGTTAGCGAAAAAGGTCTCGTGCTTAATAGCTTCTATCAGGGAGATAAAGATTCGACCACACGTTACCATACCTATGATCCTGTTGCTCGATTCTCCTCAGCAGATGCTCTTCGCGACTATATGCATGGAGTTTTTGATGTGCTAAATCTTCTGGATTATGTTGAAGGGGATATTGTTACTGGTATTCTAACTGATCAACAGAAAATGAAATGGTACCGTAAGGCTGAAAATTATAACTTTGAAAAAACTTCTTATGGTAAACAAGCCCACGCTGATGATCGAATTGTCCCTATAACTGCCGAAGAAGCAGCCAAACTAAAATCTGTCGATGCTCTGGTTGATCATAATATCATTGGACGTCGGGACGGTTGGGATAGGGCTAGCTTTGGACGAAATGGCTACTATATCATCAATATGTTTGCTTCCTTCTATGCAGCTCTGGACAATCCAACTGGTGCACCTGGTGGGCTTATGTTCCGCCGTAGAGCCTACGAATTGCTAGGAGACAAGGGTTACCAGCAAGGATTCGTCCCATATGTCTCTGGCCAATATGCTGGCCAAGCGCTTAAAGAAGGTCATAAGACCTACTCAATCTGGAACAGAGGAGATGTCGGAGTAGTTGGAGATGATTTGGTTTTCAAAAATCTCTATGGTAGCCAGTATGAATCCTGGAAGGATTTGAAGAAAGCCATGTTGAATGAGCGATACAACAAGGCTCAAAACTTCCTTCGCCCAATCACCATCGAGTTTGAAGCAGGAAAACTAGATAGCAAACGACAAATTACGATTTCTTCTTATGAGGAATTGCAAGATTATATGTACTTAGCAGTACTAGCGGATGCCTCAGCTAAGAACATTGATCGTGCCTTATCAGACAGCTCTAAGAGCAGTGTCGCCCAACTCAAGTATCGTATTTTCAATGCTTATCTACGTGCTACAGACGACTTCAGACAGTCTATCTTTGAAAGATAAGTCTCTTGCAAAAACAGACACGAAAAAAGAAGATCCAAGTGATCTTCTTTTTTCTATGAAAATTACTAGCTTACTACTAAAAACGAATGAATTTACAAACAAATTGATACATGATATATTTCTTGCTCGAAATGTCTGTTTAGAAATTTAAAATCATTCACCATCTAGTATCCTCATTTTGAAATTTCTTTTATTTTTCATGAAAATATGATAAAATGATAGCTGAAAAATTTTTAAGGAGATTCAGATGAAAACAAATACACTTGCTCGCGTAAATGCGATTTTTGGTCTTATCGCAGGTATTGTTTTACTGTTGGCGCCTCTTGTTATGTTTATGATAGCTGTCGGGGTTGCTGCAGTGACGGAAGACCCTGATGCAACAGATAGTATATTGAGGATTTTTATAATTATTTTTTCATTGGTGAAAATTGCTGTCTTGGTTTTAGGAATTGTGTCTATTGTCTATTACAAGGACGATGAGCGTGTGACGCCAGCACCGTCTGTTTTGTTTATCGTGGGTGGTTCTGTTGGATTGATCCCATTCTTGGGATGGGTAGGAGGAATTCTGACAATCATTGGTGGATCCCTCTACTTTGGACTTTTGAAAAAATTCGAGATTCAAGAATAATGACTTTTGTTAGTATTATTTTCAAATAAGAGAAGGCGATTAGCCTTCTTTTTTTGTCATCAACGACAGATAAATTTTATAGGATAAATAAGCTTTGACATTCGTGAAATCTAGAGCATTTATTGGAGACAAGGAAGTATTTTTATAGTATAATGATGGATGTAAAATACCTATATCAAAATATAATGCTAGTTATTTTCTTGATAGAAGGTAAAAGTTGAGAGGATTTAGAATGAAAAAGTTTTTTGGAGAGAAGCAGCATCGTTTCTCCTTACGAAAATTAGCAATTGGTCTTGTATCAGCTTCGATTTCAAGCCTATTTTTTGTGTCCATTGCGAGCAGTGGAACTGTATTTGCTCAAGAAAATGTATCTGTTCACTACAAATATGTGACGGATACGGAACTGAGTGGGCAAGAAAAAGACTTGATTGTCAAGGACATTCCTAAAATTGCGGAAGATAGTGAGAGCACCTATTATCTAGTCTACCGTATGGATGAGAAAGCCCAGCTAGGTCAGTTGCCCAATACAGGTGGACAGAATAGCCTTATTAGTGTTTTAACTGGTGGAGCCCTGGCTTCGATTGGTTTCCTTATTTTTGTCGTATCGAAAAAGAAAGGCAAAAAGAAAGCTCTCTTGAAAGTTGTCTTGATAACAGGGATGGGCAGTGGTTTGGCTTCTTCAGTTCAGGCTATTGAAAATCAACTTTTGTTCCAGTACAATCAGGAATACCAATTATCCCAAGGAGATAGTCTGCCTTTGCCACGTGCCTTATCAGGTTATACTTACCTAGGCTATATTAAGCAAGAAAAGGACTCTAGTCTGCAAGAAACTGCTGCTAGAGATCAGAAACTTGACTACACGGTTCAACCTCATTTTCAGACCAATGTAGGTGGGCAAAAGGTAGGAATTGAGCAGAAAAATCCATCTCCAACAAGCCCTGCTGACAAGCCAATCCCTTCTCAAGATTCATCCGATCTAAAACCGTCTGGTCTTGTTAGTGTGGATCCTCAGGATGAAGTCTTGGCTGGTCGCGTGAATAAACCAGAACTCCTATACAAGGACCAAGAAATTGTAACCAAACTAGGCTTTTCAGAAGTGGTTCAAGAAAATTCAGAACTAACAGAGGGAACCATTCGTGTCAAACAAGAAGGTCGTGCTGGGAAGAAGATTGAGCTTGTTCGCATTTTCACGGTTGAAAACCAAGAAATTTCTAGGGAAGTTCTATCAACTAAAGTAGAAGAAGCCTTGCCACGTATAGTAGAGAAAGGGACTAAGAAGGCAGTAGCTGCGAGTGAAGCACCTCAGTCTGCAAGAAAAGGAGAGCCTGAGACGCAGGCTCCATTACCAGAATATACAGGCGAGCAAGCGGGAGCGGTTGTAGCCCCAGAAACAGCTGAAAGACCAGAATATACAGGCACCCAAGCAGGAGCAGTCGTTGAACCCGAGCAAGTCGCTCCACTACCTGAGTATCAGGGAACTCAAGCTGGTGCCATCGTTGAACCGGAAAAAGTTGAGCCAGAGGTTGGGGGTGTCCAGTCTGGGGCTTTGGTGGAACCAGAAACGACTGACAAACCAGCCTATATAGGTGAGCAGTCTGGAGCAATCGTAGAGCCTGAAAAGGTACCACCAACACAAGAGTATACAGGCACTCAAGCGGGAACGCTTGTAGCCCCTGAGACAAGCGAAAAACCAGAATATACAGATACTCAATCAGGTGCGATTGTGGAACCTGAGACTCAACCTTCCTTACCAGAATATACAGGCACTCAAGCAGGAGCCATCGTTGAACCGGAACAAGTCGCTCCTCTTCCAGAATATACTGGCAATACCGAGCAAGTAAAACCGGAAGCTCCGACAGAAAAACCAAAAGAAAAAGATCCAGAAAAAACACTTGAATTAAGAAATGTTTCGGATCTGGAGTTGTATAGTCAGACCAATGGTACTTACAAACAACACGTTTCTTTAGACGGTGTCCCAAGTAATCCAGACACTTACTTTGTCAAGGTTAAATCTTCGTCGTTTAAAGATGTCTATCTACCAGTCACTTCAATAACGGCAGAAACGAAAGATGGTCAGCCAGTTTATAAAATCACAGCCAAGGCTGAGAAACTCCAGCAAGAGCTAGAAAATAAATATGTTGATAATTTCACCTTCTACCTAGCTAAGAGGGCTAGAGAGGAAACAACAACCTTTACTTCCTTTAGCAACCTGGTCAAAGCTATCAACCAGAATCTCTCTGGAACCTATCATTTAGCAGCTAGCTTAAACGCCAACGAAGTGGAGTTGGGTCCTGATGAAAAGTCCTACATCAAGGGTATCTTTACTGGTCAGTTAATCGGTGAAAAAGATGGCAAGCAGTATGCTATTTACAACTTGAAAAAGCCTCTGTTTGAAACCTTGAGCGGCGCTAGAGTAGAAAAATTGAGTCTGAAAAATATCTCCATTTCAGGGAAAGATGATATTGGTTCACTGGCCTATGAAGCCCAGAATAACACAAAGATTCAGCAAGTTCACGTCGATGGTGTTCTCGCTGGTGAACGTGGTATCGGTGGTTTGCTAGCTAAGGCTGAGCAATCAAGCATCACAGAGAGCAGTTTCAAGGGAAGAATTATCAACACTTATGAAACGACTGCTGCCTACAATATCGGTGGTTTGGTTGGTCATTTGACAGGTGACAAGGCTTTACTTACTAAGTCAAAAGCGACAGTAGCCATTTCGTCCAACACAAATAGTTCAGATCAGACAGTGGGTGGTCTTGCAGGTCTAGTAGATCAGGATGCACAAATCCAAGATAGCTATGCTGAAGGCGATATTAACAATGCCAAGCACTTTGGTAGAGTCGCGGGAGTAGCAGGCTATTTGTGGGATCGAAAAACTAATGAGGAACAGCATGCTGGAAGATTGACCAATGTTCTCAGTGATGTCAATGTAACCAACGGAAATGCCATTACCGGTTACCACTATAATGGAATGAGGGTGAAGGACACATTCAGCAGCAAGGCCAACAGAGTCTACAATGTCACCTTAGTCAAGGATGAGGTCGTCAGCAAGGAATCCTTTGAAGAAAGAGGAACAATGCTAGATGCTTCCCAGATTGAAAGCAAGAAAGCAGCCATCAATCCTCTCACTCTACCAACAGTGGAGCCCCTCTCAACAAGTGGCAAAAA